>JBDSHB010000188.1:0-7020 GCA_039918695.1 Nitrospirales bacterium
TTGCCGTAATAAGAAGAAACGGCGAGGCGGAATTGAGATTAATGAGTGTAAAGTTATGAATGGACCGTTTGGGGGGTCAAGTCTGTTGTTAGAGAGTTTTGATTGTTATGTAACAAGAGACCGTGCCCTTTTCCCTAGCTTGAAAATTAGCAGCGAAGTTTGATCGCCATGCATGAGTACGAAAGCGGAAGCATCCCGGATTGGGCTTGTCAATAAAGGAGTAGGGACCAAAACGGCGATGCCAATTATCTGATTAATTGTGGTCTCGATAGGTATGTGGGATTATTGAAAGAGATAGGGTGGAAGGGTTAGCGTGATGTTGAAGGATGATGTGGCATGGACTCCGTCTTGACGATAGAACTCCAAGGCGCCCGTGAGCCCGACTAAGAGGATTTCTTGAATGCCTGAAGAAAGGTAGGCTTGAATTTTATGATTAATTTCGGTCTGGCGGTTCCCTGGAGACAGAACTTCGACGACGAGTTCAGGGGTTTGGACCAACCCATCCTTCGTTGCGACAATTTGCCACCGTTCTTCTGGCATCCAGACGACATCAGGAACGCGAATGCCAGCAGTTGTCGTCAGGACAGCCACTTCTGTTCCTGTTTGCCCCCCCAATTGCGTTTGTAGCTGGTGAGCAATTTGAGAACACAAGAGCTGGTGCCGATTATGTGGCTTTGGACTCATGACGATCTCCCCATGTTCACTCAGTTCATACCAGTCGGGGAGCTGGTCGTCTTGTGCGAGTTCAGTCCACAGCTTCGATAAGTCATCTGGTGAGAGGATGGTTTCGACATTCATGATGATCTTTATTTTAGGAGTCGAAAAAAATCCTGTCAATGAATCTGGTTGCGGTTATCTATTCCCTTTGGTGTTGAGGTCTTTTTGCCCATATCTGGCTCTAAATGACGCACCTTCAGATGGGAAAATACCAGAAAAGGATTAGGCTGAGCAGGTTTCGGCTGCTGTTTTTTCTGTGCCTTGGTAATTCACTTCGACTGTGAAGCCCAGGTCTTCAATCATTTTCCAGACTTCCTGATGGGCAAGGCCCGGTGTGGTCAAATAACCATCCACGAAGAGTGAATCTGCCACGTAGAGCGCCAGGGGTTGGAGCGAACGGAGATTTCTTTCTCGTCCACCGGCCGCCCGGATTTCCGTTTTGGGGTGGAAGAACCGGAAGAGGCAGAGAATTTTTAAGCAGCGTGAAGGTGTGAGATTTTTCATTTCGTCAAAGGGCGTCCCTTCGACCGGGTACAACATATTTAAGGGGATAGAATCGGGTTGGATGTCCTGTAACGCCAAGGCCAGATCCACCAGATCTTCATTCCCTTCCCCCATTCCGACAATACCGCCGCTGCAGAGTTCCAATCCGGCTGCACGGGCATGTTTCAGTGTGTCGATTCGATCTTGATAGGTGTGGGTGGTGCAAATAGAGGGGTGATAGGCTTCACTGGTGTTGAGGTTATGGTTAATGCGATCAACCCCCGCCTCTTTTAGCTGGCTGGCTTGCTCGCTATTTAATAAGCCTAGTGAACAACATATTTGAATTGGCAGCTCTGCTTTAATCTGTTTGACGGCGCTGGTGATATGTGTGAGTTCTGATTTTAACGGGGAGCGGCCGCTGATCACGATGCAATACCGCTGCGCTTTGGCTTGTGCGGCGCGTCTGGCACCTTCCAGCATTTTTTCCGGAGAGAGGAGAGAGTACCGCTCAATGGGGGCGGTGGAAATGGTTGATTGGGAGCAATAGTGACAATCTTCCTGGCAGGCCCCACTTTTGGCATTGAGCAACATTTGCAGGCGGACGGTGTTGCCAAAGTATCGTGACCGAATCCGATAGGCCGCATTCACCAGATCGAGCAGCTCGTCCTGCGGGGTGTCCAGAATAGCCAAGCCTTCCTGTCGACTTGGGATGGTTCCCTCCAGCACTCGGTCTGCCAATTCATAATATGGGGTCATGGGTTGTTCTCCCTTACGTTTTCTTAATATTTTCGATTACTAACCTGGGGATCAAAAGGCAAAAATTCTATATAACTTAGGAAAGCCTGGCGACTTTGGCGGGTGCTTTTGGCGCTCGTACCACCTGCGGAAAGGGTGTGCGGCTTTCAGGTATAGAAATCTGTGGAGCGTCCGCCCACATGCTTTCTAGGGCATAATACTTTCGGATGTCTGATTTAAATATATGGACGATAATGTCCCCATAGTCGAGTAATATCCAGTTGGCCGTTTCTTTTCCTTCAATATCAGGGGTCGTTTCATAGCGTGTGGACATGACTTTTTCAATGAACGAGGCAATCCCTCGTACCTGAGGTACTGAATCGCCAGATGCAAAGACGAAGTAGTCTGCTATTGACGTCATCGCTCCCACATCAAGCACCAACACCTCTCCTGCTTGCTTTTCTTGAGCCGCCTGAGCGATGAAGACCGCTTGTTCGAGGGTCGGAGATGGTTTCGGGTGGGTTAGTCGGGCCATTGGTACAATCGTTTCTGAATTATATAGGACTCCACTGTGGGCGGCAACCAATGGCTTACGAAAGAACCAAGGGCCAGGTGCTCTCGAATCGTCGAGGCTGATATCTCGCACGGCGGTATGGATAGGAGATAAATGGTCTTACCGGAAGGAAGAAGAATGTCCAGACGCGTCGTGTCCTGTTGGTCAAGGCTTTGAAATGCTTGAGGCTTTGTCCTAGGAAGGAACGGCAGGGCTTGAAGTTGTGTGAAGGCAACCCCTGGTCTTGAGCAGACGATAAAATGACAGAGGGTGAGCAAATGGTCCACCTTCCTCCAACTACAAAAATCGAGAAAAGCATCCAGCCCCACAATAAACCCCAATTCCGTTCCTTCAGGGCATTCTTTTTTGAAATGTGTGACCGTGTCGACACTGTAGGACACCGCCGTTGACTGGATTTCGTGATCGGATACCGTGCAGTAGGGAAACGGGGCAATCGCCTGCTTCACCATTTCTAACCGATTGTGGGCTGGTGCAAGTGAGGCTGATGGTTTGTGTGGAGGATCTCCTGTCGGTACGAAAATGATCCGATCAAGGTGGATCCTGTTGTAGACATACTGGGCAATATGCAAATGCCCATTATGAATGGGATTAAATGAGCCGCCTAAGAGGCCGATAAACATCAGTCTAGAATTTTCTCATGTGGAGAATGTTGAAAAATGCCGCCAGCGGCGTTCTCGCCCCTTGGCCGTGCTCACGTACTTCTCCGTACGCTCCGCTTGTCCAAGCCGCTGCGGCCTTGCTGGACCGGCCTTTTTGAACACTCCCTTATATTTCTCTGGTGAGGCTCGGTTACTCATATGCTGAGGAAACGGAAAAAATTTTGAAATATTCGACAGCTCCATGTGTCATTTTAAAGAGAAAAAAGGCGATCTTTACCTATGCCAAAGAAGGATGGTGCATATAGCTGAGGGTCACGTGGCTTATGAAGCCTGCGGCTCAGTCAGGACCATATTGTCCCGGTGAATGACTTCCTCATACTCCAATGTGCCCAGGAGTTGCCTGATATCTGACGTTTTTTTCCCCTTGATGCGGTGGAGGGTTTCGGCAGAATAATTTGTGAGTCCCTGCGCAAAGGCCATTCCCTCCCGGGTGGCGCATGTAATGGGGTCTCCTGTCAGAAAGATGCCTGTGATGTCCAGAATGCCTGAGGGCAATAAACTTTTTCCTCGAAGGGTGAGTGCGGCCACGGCTCCTTCGTCCAAACGGAGCTCCCCTTTTGGTCGAAGCGTATAGGCAATCCACTGCTTTCGACTGGTCAGGGGTGATTGGTCTGACGCAAAAAATGTTCCTCCGGGCTTTCCGTTCAGGACCTCTCCTAAGGCATTGGGAGTTTCTCCATTTAATAAGAGGGTAGGGACCCCAAACCGTCCTGCCTGCTTGGCGGCTCTGATTTTGGTGACCATGCCTCCACGGCTGGCTTGTGTACGAGAAGATCCCGCAAGGTCTTCAATGTCCTTGGTGACGTTGGCAACCAGAGGGATTAATTCAGCGGAAGGATTGAGGTGAGGATCCTGGCTATAGAGCCCATCGACATCTGATAAAATCACCAGCAGATCTGCGTCAACTAAGTGGGCCACTTCTCCAGCGAGGGTATCGTTGTCACCAAATCTTATTTCATCGATCGCCACGGTGTCATTTTCATTGATAATTGGAATGACCCCTAGCTGAATAAGGGTATTTAAGGTATGGCGCGCATTTAAAAATCGTCGACGGTCGGATAAATCCTGGTGAGTTAAGAGGACCTGGGCAATCTTGTTTTTCGTGTCTTCAAACGCCATCTCATAGGCCCGCATGAGGCGGCTTTGTCCGACTGCAGCGGCGGCTTGCTGAAGGGGTAATTCAGTGGGATAAGAAGAAATGGCGAGGTGTGCGATGCCGGCAACGATGGCCCCGGAGGAAACTACGACAATTTGGCGATCTTGAGCCTGCAAGGTGCCCAATTCCTGGGCTAAACGGTTAATGCGGTCGAGACGTAAACCGCCCTGCGAAGAAGCCACCAGGCTGCTTCCCACTTTGACGACGATCCTCTTGCACGCCGCTAGCACTTGCTCGCGCATGAAGTCTTTGCTTCCAGAACGGCTTTCCCTAAATAGGTCACGAGTGATGGGAGGCCTTCCCTGGTAACGGCCGAAATGGGAAAGAATGGATAGTGGTGTGTGGCGCAATACTCCCGTAGGGCTTCCAAGTGCTGGCCGTTTCCCTGTGTATCAATTTTTGTGGCCACGATGGCAAACGGCCGTTCAAGGAGTTCGGGGTCAAAGGCCTGGAGTTCCCGTTGTAACGTTTCCACGATCACAATGGGATCTTCTGAAATCCATTCGGTGATATCGACCAGATATAACAAAAAAGCGGTTCGCTGGATATGTCGCAGGAATTTAATTCCTAACCCTTTCCCCTCATGAGCGCCTTCGATCAATCCTGGAATATCGGCTACGACAAATGACGAATGTTCCATCCATTCCACCACACCCAAATGAGGTCGAAGGGTCGTGAATGGATAACTTGCAATTTCTGGATGGGCAGAAGAGATCGCTGAAATCAAAGTGGATTTGCCGGCGTTAGGAAAGCCCACCAGGCCGACATCGGCTAACAGTTTCAATTCCAGATTCACCCATCGCTCTTCACCGGGGGTCCCTGGTTCGAATTGACGGGGCGCTCGATTCGTTGACGTGGCAAAACGCGCATTGCCCTTTCCGCCCTTGCCTCCTTTGGCCACAATGGCGGTTTGTCCTTCTGCAATAAGATCGGCGATGATGTCGCCGTCCTCGGTTTTCACAAGAGTCCCGACAGGAAGGGTAATTACGATATCGGAGCCATTGGCGCCGTGGCAGTTCGTCTTGAGGCCTCTGATGCCGGACGTGGCCTCGTAGTGTTTTTGATATCGCAGGTCGAGCAAGGTTGAGACTCTATTGGAGGCCACAAACACCACGTCTCCTCCATCACCACCGTCGCCACCATTGGGACCACCAAATTCAGCAAATTTTTCTCGTCGAAAGCTACAGTGTCCGGTGCCACCGTCACCAGCTTTGATGAATATCCGTGCTTGATCAATAAACATACTGATCCTTAAATCCTAGCGGACTTACAAGGGACAAATGAAGGAGATGAATTGAAAAAAGCAGGAAATGGGAAGGGAAGCTAGACGGGAGGATAGACACTCACCTTGCGGCGGGCGATTCCTCCTTCAAACTTAACGATCCCGTCTACTTTGGCAAAGAGTGTGTAGTCGCTTCCAAGTCCGACATTTGTCCCAGGAAAGAATTTCGTTCCGCGTTGACGAACGATGATACTTCCGCCGCTCACCTTTTCGCCGCCATAGGCCTTGACGCCTAAATATTGTGGATTGCTATCGCGACCGTTGCGGGATGATCCGCCACCTTTTTTATGCGCCATGAGTCAAACCTCCAAATAATTTCAAAGACCAATATTAAGCAGATGCCACAATTTCAGTGATTCGAACCTGCGTGAATCCCTGACGATGGCCCTTGGTCCGTCGATAGTTTTTACGTCGTTTCTTTTTGAAGATGGTAATGGACCGGGTTCGCGCATGTCGGATAATCTCTCCTTTGACCACTGCATCTGTAATCATGGGAGAGCCGACAATAGGCGCCTGGTCCGTTTGGACAAATCGCACTGAGTCAAATTGAATGATAGACCCGACATCGCCTTTAAGTGACTCGACTTGTAGGATACCGTTCGGTTCCGCCCGGTATTGTTTTCCACCTGTTTCGATAATTGCATACATATGTTTAGCTCCTTAACAATCACGCATTTTGCCAGTATGTTTACATTTATGTCAAGATTTTAGTATATCATCACGCGTTCCTGGTGTCTGGAAAAAATAAATCCGTGATGCCCTTGGCTACCACGCCTTGTTTTTTTCAGCTTATGTCAATCGGAGAAGTATTTCTATGGTGACTGTGTCAAAAAAAATCTGGATGGATGGAGCTCTTGTCGACTGGGATGAGGCCTCGGTCCATGTTCTGACCCATTCTCTCCATTATGGTCTCGCGGCATTTGAGGGAATCCGTTGTTATGAGGGCGCGGCCGGATCAAACATCTTTCGGTTAGAGGAGCATGTCGACCGGCTGTTTGAGTCTGCCCATATCACCATGATGCCCATGCCTTTTACCAAAAAAGAAGTGTCGGACGCTATTGTTGAGACGGTTCGAGTCAATCAATTAGTCTCGTGTTACATCCGTCCCATCGCTTATGTGGGGTATGGCGCGATGGGAGTGTACCCTGGTGACAACCCGATTCGTTTGGCTATTGCGGCTTGGCCATGGGGGTCGTATTTAGGGGAGGATGCACTGGCGCAAGGAATCAGGGCGAAAATTTCATCCTTCACCCGGCACCATGTGAATGTGTCCATGACAAGGGCAAAAATATCCGGATATTACGTCAATTCGATCTTAGCCAAATGGGAGGCAAAGAAGTCTGGATATGCCGAATGTATTCTCCTTGATCCTGATGGTTATGTCGCTGAGGGGACAGGAGAAAACGTGTTTATT
>JBDSHB010000189.1:0-3301 GCA_039918695.1 Nitrospirales bacterium
CTGCCAAGCCTCAGGGGGTATTCTCGATGACGTGTTTGTCTATAAAACCGGGTCCTCCACGTTTTTGGTTTGCGTCAATGCCTCCAATCGCGAAAAGATGCTCCAGTGGTTTTTGAAGCACCAAGCGGGAAAATTTCCGGGAGCGACCATTCGTGATCGATCAGCAGAACTGGCACAAATTGCCATCCAAGGTCCGGCATCAAAAGCCATCATGCAAAAACTTATGGGGGTACAGATTGAAACCCTGAAGCCCAGGAATTGTTTGGCAGTAGAGGACCGGGAGTTTTCCGGTTTACTGAGTCGAACGGGATATACCGGAGAGCTTGGATATGAATGGTATTTGCCTGTGGCGCAAGCGGCCTTGGCGTGGGATCGACTACTGAAGGCCGGGAGGGAATTCGAAATCAAACCCGCAGGGCTGGGGGCGCGGGATCTTTTGCGTTTAGACGTGGGCTATTTGCTGTATGGCAATGATATGGATGAGAGCACCTCTCCGCTGGAAGCGAGTGCCGAGTGGGTGGTGGCCTGGGATAAAGTCGAGTTTCAAGGGCACCTCGCGTTAGGCAAACAAAAAAAGGATGGCCTCACTCGTCAGCTGGCAGCCTTTGAAATGATGGAACGCGGCATTCCCCGCCACGACATGACTATTTTCAGTAATGACCGGTCGGTGGGTAAGGTCACCAGTGGAAATTTTTCACCAATTTTGCAAAAAGGAATTGGCCTAGGCTATGTGCCCCCTGCCTTGTGCAAGGAAGGAATGTTGCTTGAAATCGACATTCGTGGAAAACGGGTACAAGCCAAGATTGTCCCACTCCCGTTTTACAAACGTCCAAAATCCTAAAACCTCATAATATGAATCATTATGAGTGAAACGAGAAATCCTTTGTCGACGGAACACATCTACGCCGGAAAAGTCTTAATTCTCAACCGGGAAACTGTGGAATTGCCCAATGGGCAGTCCACCCAATTAGAAATTATCCGCCATCCTGGCGCCTCGGCCGTCGTGCCGATCAAAGGTGACGGTACCGTTGTGCTTATTCGGCAATTTCGCCATGCTGCGGGGGGATTCATTTATGAAATCCCAGCGGGCAAACTTCATCCCCAGGAGGACCCCCGCCTCTGTGCCGCACGCGAGCTGGAGGAAGAGATTGGCTATCAGGCCGGTCAGTTGGAGTTCCTCACCAGTATTTGGACCGCTCCAGGATTTACAGATGAAGTCATCCATATCTATCGTGGAACGGATCTGATGCCGGGCCGTCAACACTTGGACGACGATGAAGTGTTGGAAGTGGTGGAATGGCCGCTCGAAAAGGCGATGGCCGGTATTCAGGACGGCACCATTCGTGATGCCAAAACCATCATTGGTTTGCAGCTCGTATTTCTAGCCTCCCATTCTTAAGCGGGCTAACCGATTACAGATTGATCGGAGACGTCCAGGTTCCTCACGTTGGGTACATTTGCCTCACAAGAGTAAGAAAACTCCAGAGCGCTGTTTAATCCCGCAGTTCAATTTTTCAAAAACCAGGCATCTGTGCTTTGTCCTGATTTGAAAAATCAGGCATGAGCCATGGGAATGTTATGGCCTCAATCTGTGAGGAAATCTAAAGGACTGCTTTGGTTGGGGATTGGATTGCTCATCCATCCAGGACGCTTGCTAAGGGTTGAGAAAGGATATCTGCATATGCACTGGTTAATTCCACCCGGCCCAAATGTGGGGCCGGCCGTTGATGCCGGCTTTCGCACCGGAAAACGGGAGGTTACCCCAAAATCGACATCAGGTGATTGGCTAATTCGACTCTAGAAACAGCCCGGGTGGCAGAGATATGTCGGATGCCTGTCTCATTGCTCTGTGCGAATTTCATGACGCGTCTGGCTAGATCTGTCACCCAGACAACGGAGCGAGATTCATCTTCAACAATGGTAATAGGAAGATTTTTTTGAGTGCGGTAACGAAGCCAATCCAAATGACCGGTTCGACCATTCGGTGAGGGGCCAATCGCCAGCCCGGTGCGAATCACCAGCGACCCGTATCGTCCCAAGACCAGCTCTTCCGCGTTCACGCGGGTCCGGCCATACACACTGATGGGACATGGACGCGAATGTTCATCATACTCCCCATCCCCACCAAAGACATGATCTGAAGACACATAGACCAATCGTGTTTTTTCTGGCAACACTGCCATCACACGACGGAGATGTTGGACGTTGATCTCATGAGCCCAATCGGGGTCGGCTTCACATTTCGGCACATCACACACCGCATGGCAATACAACAGGACCTTCGACTGATACTGAGCAAAGGTGCGTTCCACCCAATCAGAATTTTCCAATTGGAGGACCGGCCACTCCCTGACTGATTTCGACGTATTGCCAGGCGAGATAAATGGGAGAACGGTTTCCGGAAATAATTTGGCCAGGTTGAACCCAAGAATGGAGGTCGCGCCAAAGAGGAGCGTGGATTGGGTCATCTGAACCGATTTTTTGAGGGGATAGGGTGAATCATGAGAGTGGTTATCTCCTTAATGTGCCACAATTTAAAATGCCCAGCCTAGGAGCCTGTCGGACTTAGGATGAATCAACTGCAAAAGTGCCTAAGCGGTCCATATTTCGCCGATTTCTTGGACCATAGTCCCACTATGGGCCGGCAAAAACGTCAAAATCTTGCCTCGCGCAGCCGCTTTTTCGCTCTCGATCCCCCAAGCCCCACAGGCTCCTAGAAAAATGCATCCCTCTCCTTTCGTGACTTCTTTGACTTCATGTGGATCCTTTGAGTTAGAGGAAAGGACGAGCATATCCCCGGCTTTGAGTTTCAGGTCATGATTGGAGGAAAAGTAAAATCCGCCACACTCCTAAGCCTCACTCAGCAGCCCTAATAAGGACAATATGGGGATGCTCTTTTATTTTCCATCAAAGAATGAAATTATAATGTTTTCTCATCATGGTTCCTGTGCGGTATCGGTTAAATCGTATTGGCGTAACGGTTTTTCCATGTCATGCCTAGAGATTATTGTCATTTATATTTCCTTACCTAGTCATCATCCATAATTAAAATTAATATGTTGAATTTTATGCTTGAAAGAATTCAACGTAGGCGGCAATGCAGGACATTTCGACCCGTTGGATAGGGTGGGCAGCATCTGAATATCCAAAGTCCGAATTCTGACGATTTTCCGCAATTGTGAAACGCTTGAGCTACTGGTGGTATATCGGCTAGGGCATTCCATTTCGATCGGGCCATCGCTTCATGAAGAATCTTCCGTTCTTCCCGCTTCAAAAAATCTTCCAGGATTAACACCGGATG
>JBDSHB010000190.1:0-5022 GCA_039918695.1 Nitrospirales bacterium
TCAATGAGAAAGACTTCCCGAGCGCCGGCTTGAGTGGCTGATTCACGAACAGCGCGTTGCTCAACTTCGGTGATACGGGAAGGCACCCCAATAATACAGCGGGGCCGCACGAACGCGCGTCGGTTATGCGCTTTGGTAATAAAATAATGCAACATGCGCTCGGTCATGGCAAAATCGGCAATGACGCCTTCTTTGATCGGCCGGATCGCCACAATATTTCCCGGCGTCCGTCCCACCATGCGTTTGGCTTCGACGCCTACGGCCAGCACCGTATTCGATTGTTTTTCGATAGCCACCACCGAGGGTTCACTCAGCACGATGCCTTTTCCACGAACATACACCAGTGTCGTCGCCGTTCCTAAATCGATGGCTAAATCGCTCGAAAACCACCCTAGAATATCACTCAACCCTGGCATGAGCCCCCCATGTGGAAAGACGGTTGATTCAGAAAATGCCGATCAGGCTGAAGCCCGTTCGGCACTACCGACATATATCGGAACACCATTTGTCAAAATAAAGAAATATCGAGAAAATGTTCAGGAATGCGTTTGGAACCAAGAAGCCCCCGGCTTCTTCCATGAAACCAAGCTCCTGATCAACCATTCAGGGAGCGGGAATTCCCACATCTCCATCTGGACGGAATACATTGCCCGAGAGGAGGGATGTGAGACATGAGGCCTGGCTGTGGCCCGGCACAGGCTAGGCGATCATCCTGTCCATGTCAAGAGTACAGAGAAGCGATTTATAAGATTGTGATTCATGCTCATGCGCGTCACCTTCTTCATCAGACGCGTCACGCACTTGCTCTGCAGACAGGGTATGGTATAAGAAGAGGAACATTTTTTGTCCTGCTCGCATAATCCTCGGGAGGAAGAGTTACCTCGATCGTGTCTAAAAAAGTCTTTCTGATTATCATTGTTCTGGCTCTTATCGCCATTTACCTGGGATTAATTGGGAACGCACGATGGGGAGATTCCACCCCTCCTGAAATCTTTCTCCAGCAACCGTTCGAGCAGGTCGGCCCAACCACACCCCTGGTTCTTCGTATTCATGATCCTGAAACCGGCCTTCGCGATATCTCCGTTCGCATCATTCACAATTTGGACACCTTCATCCTCGCCGACCAATCCTTTCCTTCTGCCGGATGGCTTTCGGCGACCGGCGGACATGACCATGAATTCACGCTGGACACCATTCCCTATGCCAACGGGGATCTGCCTCGACGACAAGGGCAGGCTCAACTCATTGTGACCGCACGGGATTATTCCTGGCGAAACTGGTTTGAAGGTAACGGACAACGGCTGGAGAAGGAATTTACCCCACAATTTACGCCACCCCGATTGGAACTCCTATCGTCCCCCACGACCATCGTGCAAGGTGGAGCAGGAATCGTGAGGTATCGAGTGATCCCGGAAGTGTCTATTCACGGGGTAAAAATTGGAAAGGCCTTCTTCCCGGGATATCCTGCACCTGACAAGGCCGGTATGTTTGCCTTCATTGCCTTTCCTTATAATTTGCCGTCCTCGACACCGATCCAAGTGGTTGCAGACGACGGATTTGGCAACTCCGCCCTCATGGATGTGAATTTCAAGGTCAAACCTCAAGCCTGGCGTACCCGCTCCATCAATATTTCCGAATCCTTCATTCGTAAAACCGTCCCCTCCATCCTGGCCCAAACTCCCGAATTACAAAGCCTGGGTGATTCGCTGAAGGATTTCCTTCTGGTCAACGACACCCTACGCAAGATGAATAACGCGACCATTGCCAAACTGGCCAAGAATAGCCGCCATGAATTTCTTTGGAAGGGGGCATTTCGCCAATTGTCGGGCTCACAGGTCGAAGCCTCCTTCGCCGACCACCGCAAATATACGTACAATGGACAGGTCGTCGATACCCAGGATCATTTAGGGTTTGACCTTGCGGTTACCCAGCATTATCCCGTCGAAGCCGCGAATAACGGAGTTGTGATATTTGCCGGCTACCTGGGAATTTATGGGAACACAATTATTTTAGATCATGGATACGGATTGCTTTCTTTGTATGCACATCTCTCCTCGATCGAAGGCAAACCCGGTGACGCTGTCATCATGGGGCAACCCATTGGCAAATCAGGCACCACAGGCCTCGCCGCCGGGGACCACCTGCATTTTAGTTTGATTTTGCATGGCGAACAGGTGAATCCCACGGAATGGTGGGATCCGTTTTGGGTGAAAACTCGTATCAAGGATCAATTAGGATTGCCTTCCCTTGTTAAATCAACTGACGAAGAACCGGAACCGCCTACACAACACCTTGGCCCCGAGCGCCCACCAGTCCAATAATGTGATTATACAGCTTCACCCTCCGAGATCCTGATTCCCACATGAATTTCATGACCCTCTGAGTTATCAAAGGATTCGAACGTATGGCCAAACGAACCCGGTCTGGCACAGATTCTTCCAACAAAAACCCTTCGGTGGTCATCCCGGTTCCGTTGGATGAGACCACGCGACAACGCTATCTCAATTATGCCCTCTCGGTCATTACCTCTCGGGCCCTTCCGGATATACGGGATGGGTTGAAACCGGTGCAGCGACGCATTTTATTTTCCATGTTTCACAACCATCGCCTTGTGCCTGACCGGCCACCCATCAAGAGCGCCAAAGTTGTGGGGTCGGTCATCGGTGAATGGCATCCACATGGAGACGCCGCGGTCTATGACGCGATGGCTCGAATGGCCCAACCCTGGTCTTTGCGCAACACCCTGGTCGATGGCCATGGAAATTTTGGCAGCCAGGACGGGGACCGTCCTGCCGCCTATCGCTATACCGAAGCCCGTCTGACACCCCTCGCACTCGAACTGCTGAACGAACTGAATAAAAACACCGTCGACTTCCAACCCAATTACGATGGCAAAGCGGAAGAACCGCTGGTACTCCCCGCCCGCTTTCCCAATCTGCTGGTAAATGGATCCACAGGGATTGCCGTGGGCATGGCCACCAATATTCCCCCCCATAATTTAGGAGAGGTGATCGAGGCCGCGATTGCCTTGATTGCGAACCGGGACGCCTCTATTGCCGATCTCATGAAATACCTCAAAGGCCCGGACTTCCCGACCGGCGGGGAAATCCTGAACAACAAAACTGAAATCCGGGAAATGTATGAAACCGGACAAGGATCGATCCGCCTTCGTGGAGAATATGAAGTCAAAGCATTGGATCAGGGAAAATCGGCCATTCTCATTACATCCATTCCCTTTGCCGTCGATAAATCCACGATTGTGGAACGGATCGGCGAATTAATTATCACCAAAAAGGTTCCGCAATTGGTGGATGTCCGGGATGAATCCACGACAGAAGTTCAAATTGCCCTTGAGACACAAAAAGATGCCGATCCCCATCTGGCGATGGCGTATCTCTTTAAACATACGCCGCTGCAGAATAACTTTTCCGTCAATTTGACGTGCCTGGTTCCAGTACCCGGATCGACCGTGGCCCGTCCGGACTGCCTGAATCTCAAGCAGATGCTGGAACAGTTCATCGACTTTCGCTTTGTTACCGTCAAACGGCGATTCACCTACGATTTGCAAGTATTGGAACGGCGAATTCATATCCTGAATGGATTCAAACTGATCTTCGACTCACTCGATCAGGTGCTCAAGATCATCAGGCAAAGTGAGGGCAAAGCCGATTCCGCCGAAAAAATCCAACAACGATTCGGACTGGAACCCATCCAAACCGAGGCAATTCTGGAAACGCCCATTTATAAATTATCCCGAACCGAAATCAAGAAGATGCTGGATGAGCTGACCGACAAGCTGCGCCAGGCCAAGGACCTCAAAACACTTCTGGCATCCAATGCAAAATTATGGGATGTGGTGAAAAAAGAACTTGAGGAAGTCGCCACGGCTTTTGGGGACAAACGTCGAACCAAAATCGGCCGCCGTCAAACCGAGGAAGTCGAGTTCGATCCGGACGCCTTCCGGGTCAAAGAAGATTCGGTGATCACCGTTTCGACAGATGGATGGATCCGGCGGGTCGGACTCATTAAAGATCTGTCCAAAGCACGGGTTCGGGAAGGTGATCGAGTGATGACGATTTTAGGCGGAAGCACCCTTGAATCGGTGGTGTTCTTTTCTAATTATGGCAGCGCCTACTCTATTCGCATCGGCGATATCCCATCGGCCCGAAGTGGTTTTGGAGATCCGGTGCAAAAGCTTTTCAAATTCAAAGATGGCGAACGGATCATTGAGGGGTTGAGCTTCGATCCCCGAATGCGGACAACGGGACCGTCCTCCCTTACATCGTCAAAAGGTCGCGTCCTGCCACTCTTCGACAGCAAGCCAACTGGCCTGTACGGAGAAGCCATCGCCATGACCTCAAGCGGGATGGGGGTCCGATTTGAGCTCGACACCTTCCAGGAGCCTTCGACTCGTCTTGGCCGGAAATTTTGTAAACTCAAGGAAGGGGAAGAAGTCGTCGGGGTCAGCCAGGTGACCGCTCCTCTGAAAAAAACCGTCGTGGCCGTCGTCTCGGCTCAAGGCCGTGCCTTGCTTTGTCAGGCCGAGGAGGTCGCGCAATTGTCCGGACCCGGCCGTGGAGTCATCGTCCTGAAATTAGACCAGAACGATACGGTGGTAGGATTTAGCTTATTGTCATCAAAAGAAGAGGAACTCGTGCTTGCCAAAGAAGACGGTGGACCCCTTACCGTTTCCCTTCGCAAGTACCAGGTGGTCGGACGTGGAGGAAAAGGACACCCGTTGTTTAAGCGGGGGCGCCTGACCGGCATGGTTCCAGCTGAATTAACCGTTCCGATCTTCCAATCCGAAGTCGCCCCGTAGCTTCCTGGCGCACGATACAATGAACTTGTTGACCTTTTCCATTCTCATTCACCCACGAGGATCCATTCATGGGTAAAACATATGATGCCAGTGACATCGTGGTGCTGGAGGGGATTGAACCCGTCCGACGCCGCCCTGCAATGTATATCGGAGGCACAGATAAGGCGGGCCTGCACCATTTAGTCTGGGAAATTCTGGATAAC
>JBDSHB010000191.1:0-9220 GCA_039918695.1 Nitrospirales bacterium
ATGTTGCCCCCGACATTTCAGGCATCACCATATCCAACAGCACAACATCCACAGGAACCGCCAAGTTCTGACAAATTTTCACGGCCTCCTTCCCATTCAACACGACCGTCACCTGATAGCCAAGAAACTCCAGTATAGCCTGAGCGGCTTCTCCAACATCCTTCTCATCATCGACCACGACAATATGTCCGGTTCCATGAGAAGGCTCCTTCGTCTGAACTGGGCTGGTCTTGAGGGTCCCACACGATGCATCCGGAAGATACACACGCATTGTCGTTCCACACCCAGGAGAACTCGTCACCCCGATATATCCGCAATGGTTTTTGACGATACCATACACCATCGCCAATCCCATTCCTGTTCCCTGTCCTTGCTCTTTCGTCGTAAAAAATGGCTCAAAGATATGTCGTTGTGTCTCTAATGACATCCCCGTTCCGGTATCCGCAACCCGAATTAACACATAATCGCCTGCGCACAGTCCTGGGACACGTGAGGCGTATTCCGGGGTGACGGTTTCATTTGAAGTCTGCACAAGCAATTCCCCACTCTCACCCATCGCATCACAGGCATTGACACCTAAATTCATGAGAATCTGATAGAGCTGATTGGGATCCCCCACCACATAAGGCTTCGTAGCCGACAGATCCGCTCGAAATGTGATCATTTTATGGATCGTCCTTCCGAGCAGGGTCATGACCTCCTGAATCACATCATGGGTATCGACCGTCACATCATGATGTTTGCCCTGCCTGGCATATCCTAAGAGCTGGGAAGTCAATTCCTTTCCACGACGAACGGCTTTCTCGATGATATCGCCCGCTGCCCACAAGGGCTTGTCGGTCTTCTCCTGTATCTTGAACAAACTTGCATGGGCCATGATAGCCGTTAACGTATTATTCATATCGTGAGCAACCCCTGAGGCCAGTCGACCGATGGCTTCCATTTTTTGAACCTGCCGCAACTGATGTTCAAGGGCAATATTCTCTTCCTCCATCCGCTTTCTTGCCGTCAAATCGCGCGCGATAAAAAGTGTTTGACGTTGGCCTAGAAACTGAACCACTCGCTCCATCATCTCTACGGGAAGATTGCTGCCGTTGTTTTGACGAAGGACCGTTTCCTCCCATCTCGGCCCCCCACGGGCGGGGCTTGGCATCGTGGGACAGGATTCCCCACCTGATGGCTCAGGTTTGATGAGAGAAAAAGCATTCCCCTTCAAGACAGGCGGGAGATACCCCAATTGCTGTGCTCCAAGCGAATTGACGTGGGTGATTATTCCCTGTTGATCATAAATCACCAAGACATCCGGAAGTGTTTCGAACAACTCCTTAAATTGGGCTTCAGATTCGCGTAAATCATCAGTACGGATATCCAGTAAATGTTCCACTCGTGAGAGTGCGCGTTCCCAGCGACCTTTTTCACATAATGAAATGATATGCAAGGGATCGCACTCTTTTGGTAGATACGCATCAGCATGGATCCCATGCGGAGGGTATCCTCGCGCCGTAGATTCCGGTCCAAGGACAATGCACATTGCGTGAGGATATTGGCCTTTGCACCAAATCCCGAACTCTTCGCTAGTCATGTCCGACAGAGGATCGTCAATGAGGACAATATCCGGATGCACAAGATTCACGGCCACCTGAACCTGCTTCCCCGCTGGCCATTCCACCACCTGCCACCCTCGTTCAACAAAGAGGTCATGAATCCGTTGAATTGCCGACTTATGGGTCGAAACCATCCAGACATGTGGACGCTGGGGACTAGGAGGACTTTCCACCAACTGGCGAACCTGCTGACGAAAGCGTTGAGGATCCGTCGGGAGGGCAAGAAATGCCGAAGCTCCTAAATCTTTCAAAATATCTTGAGCATCAATTCCGGTATACGTGGCGGAAACCGCCAGAACAGGGGGCACTGCCTGTGTGGACCCAAAGAAAGAATGCAATAATTCGCAAAATCGCCATCCGCTAATTCCCGGCATATGAAGATCAAGGACAATGGCATCAGGCACATTTCCCTCTTGGAGCCACCGCCAGGCCGCTTCAGAACAGACGAAACGATTGACCGCAAAGTAATCCTTCTCAAGCCAACTCGCAAGGAGATGGAGTTGAACCGGATCATCATTAATCACAAGAATGGAGGCCATATTTAGTGTTTCGATGAAGTTGGCGAAATCGTGAGGCGCGAAAAGGTATGGTCCGCATGCCTATGAAATTGCGTAAATTCCACGCCATTTCGACCGCTATTTTTGACTAAATAGAGGACACCGTCTGCAGATTGTATCAATTCTTCAATGGGAATTGGACAGGGATCGGCCCACGTCGTAACCCCCTGACTGACCGTCACCGTTAAATCAGCATTGTGAACTCGAAAGGGTTTCTCCGAAACCGCGACTCGAATGCGTTCAGCGAGCCGCACGGCCTGGGCCGCATCACTATTGGGCAACACCATGAGAAATTCCTCCCCGCCGTATCGGCCAATGGCATCATATGAACGCAAACAAAACCGCATCCGTCTCGCGACCTCAACCAGAACGTAATCGCCCGCAACATGCCCATAGGAATCATTCACATTCTTAAACCCATCTAAATCAGCCAGAATGAGACTCAGGGGTTGCTCTTCCCGATGGGCCCGATCAATTTCCCGTAGCAAGGTGTCGACGATGGCGCCGTGATTCAAGATTTGCGTCAAGGGATCTTGCATCGCCTGAATCCGAAGTGTTTCTCGAGCCAAAATTAATTCATTTTGCAAATCGACAATTCGCTTCCCTGCTCGTAATCGTGCATCCAATTCTTCTAAAAGGAATGGCTTGGTCAGATAATCATCAGCACCAGCATCCAACCCGGCAATGAGATTCTCAAGGTTTTTCTGCCCTGTCAACATGACAATATATACATAAGGACAATCGGTTCTCCCACGGATTTTTTGACAGAGTTCAGGACCGTTGAGCCCCGGCATGATCCAATCCACAATAGCCACATTCGGCACGCTTCCTCGTTCCAACACCTTCCACGCGGAATCCCCATCAGTACAGGATATGACATCGTGTCCCCATTGACGCAATCGATAGACCACCATATGAAGTGTGAGTGGATCATCATCAACAACAAGAATTCGCATAGAGATTTCGTACCTGTTTAAGCAAAAAGGATAAGGTATTCAGTTCAATGGGAAAAACTGCGCTCATGCCCTATTTAATAAAATTCAACAAGCTCGTCTGAAATTGACGCGCCAGTGTGCTCATCGAAGCTTCAAGCGTGTTTTGTAGTGTAGCCAAATCCGAAGCCACTTGAGCAATGTCGGCATCCTCAAAATTGGACCGCAGCGTTTGCGTATTCACGCTCAACAGGTCTAAACCATCCTTGATCGTATCCAGACGATTGACCCTGGCACCGATCGTAGCCCTGGCATCGGTTACTTGGGAGAGGGATTGATCCAATTGCCCGATGGCGGCTTGAATACCCTGGGAATTATTCGTCACCAGGGCCTGATGAAAGTCCTGAAGATTTTGAAAGAGATCCACCGTAGGCCCTGAAAAGACCTGGTTCCCCGGGACATTGGTTTGCACGGTTCGGCCATCACCGATTTCCACCTCGACCCCCGCTCCATCTCCTTGATAGGTATAGCCGACTCGTACAAAAAATTGATCCCCAGTGGCAGGCGGCCCGCCTCCGTCAGTTATGGTGGTATCCCATCCATCAAACGAGAAAGGCACGCCGGATGAATAGGTATTGCCTGATGAGACGGTCTGATTCGTGGTCAGATTCAGGACATCAAATTGGGTTGAAGAGGTGAATTGAATTTGATACGCATCCGGTTGTAAGGCCGACACCGTGGCAACAGAAACAGCAATATTCGCGCCTCCTCCATTGGTGGTACTGGCTGATCCCGTGGCTGAACCCGGCACAAACGGTTCGGTTTGCGTTTGATTTCCCGCAAACACAAATCGTCCGTTAAGTTGAGTGTTGGCAATACCAGTCAACCCTAAGATGAGTTGTTGAACTTCCAGAGCGGCGTTCCGTCGCTCCACAGACGTATTGGTATCGTTCGCCATATTCAAGGCCAATTCTTTCGCCCGCTGCACCGTATTCCCAGCCGTCTCCAGTACGCTATCGGATAAATTGAGCCTTCCCACCCCTTCATTCACGGTGGCCAAACGTTGTTCAGTGGTCCTCAGGACATTTCGAAACTGACTGATCCGTTCGGATGCCGCAGGATCATCCGAGGGGCGATTTACCCGCTTCCCTGAAGAAACTTGCTCATGGCGATCCCCGATATTTCCCTGAATACTTTGAATCGCCCTTAGCAGGGCATTAACCTGTTGACGATCAGTCACTCGCATTCGATTGTTCGTCCTTATCCGACAGATCTCGATCTGTCATCAATGAGACCTATCTCAGCTTGTAGCCTCATCAAGAAGGTTAGCGGCCCATGGCCAGCATAGTCTGCATCAATTCATCCGCCACCGTAATCATCCGGGCCGAGGCTTCGAATGATCGCTGAAAACTGAGCAGATTGGTCAGCTCCTCATCCAATGAAACACCAGAGACACTTTCTCGCAAGGCCGTCACTTGGTCGAATTCGAGCTGTTTACTCTGTAGCGCCTGGGTCGATTTCTGCGTGGCACTCCCGACATCTCCAATCGTAATGGTATGGTAATCATTGAGTGTCACATTCCCAAGATCCACTTGCCGTTTCGTATGAACACCCACCAGATCTACTGCATTGGTGTTGTTCCCTGGAATTCCTGCGGCCGTAGAAGCAGCCGCAATCTTGTCGGTATCCGACAGTGCCACACCAAATTGCTGGGCTGCGCCTTTTTG
Source organism: Nitrospirales bacterium (assembly GCA_039918695.1). Lineage (GTDB taxonomy): Bacteria > Nitrospirota > Nitrospiria > Nitrospirales > UBA8639 > Nitrospira_E. The sequence continues at coordinate 4,821 of JBDSHB010000191.1, forward strand.
AGCATTCACATAAAACATATCCCCCGCAGCCGGCGTTCCATTGATCACGACATCTAACCCATCAAAACTCAGGGGTGTTCCGAAGGTATACGCACCGGACGTCACACTCGCTCCGGTCGCCGTATTGACCACAGAATAGGAGGAGGCTCCGGAAAACTGCACCTCATACCCCTGAAACGTTGCAAGAGTCGGATCTGCAATTGTTACCGAACTCCCGGTGGCGCTTCCCGTATTTCGGTCATTGGCCAGAGAAGCTTGGGGAGTTAACGTGGAAAAGAAATTGTTATTCGTGGTGCCATCCAACCCATACCCAGCCTGATGCTGTTGATTAAATTCAGTAGTCAAAACGGCTGCCAATCGATCGACTTGGTCCTGAAATTTCACAATATCCCCATCGCGCAGAGCGAGTAATCCGCCGATTTGTCCTCCATGTATTTTATCGGAGATTGAAAACTCACTCCCGTCACTGCGCACGAACGTCACATCATGCAGCGGCGGGTTGTCGGGGTCAGATTTAGTCGACAGCTCATTGACATGATTTCCCCCAACCAACAATTGTCCACCAACATTGATTCCGATGCCATCTTTCAAGGACACCTGGTCAATATTCACTAGCCCCGCCAAATCATTAATGAGGACCCTTCGTTGATCCCGTAAATCCGGGGCTTCAGGTCCACTGGATTCTACTTTAAAAATGACATCATTCAGCGAGGCGATTTTGGTTGCCAACCCATTTATGGTGTCGACATGCCTGGAAATTTCTCCATCGGTATCCAAGCGGATTTGATTTAACCCTTGAGCCACTGTCACAAACTGGTCCGTGAGTGATTGCCCCTTGGCCAACAGGACCGTCCGCTGAATGGTACTCTCTGGATTCGTGGCCACATCCCGAACCGCATTGAAAAATTCGGTCAGACTCAACGATAGTCCGGAATTATCCGTTTCGGTGAAAATCCCATCGGCTTGAACCAGGTAATTGTTCCTCGCGGTAATTGATCCCAGATCCTCATTGAGGGAGGTCAATTGGTTTTCCAGGAAGGTATCGACGGTCTGACGAATAGCACCAACCCGGACCCCGCTCCCAATTTTTCCTTCAGCGGGCCGCGCTGACTCAAGAACGACTTCCTGTCGGGAATAGCCTTTGGTATTAATATTGGCGATGTTATGGGATGCGGTCGCGAGACCCTGTTGGTTGGCACGAATTCCGGAACGCGCGATATTAAAGATGTCATTGATGCCCGCCATAAGAGTCCTATCCCTGGAGATGGACCGAGCTTGGAACCGAAGGAAAATATAATGTTCCAGATCCCTGATATACCGGACCTGTCCCTAACCCGGTATACATGACTTGAATCGCCTCACGGACCCTATGATAGATTGGGCGAATTGCCGCTTCATTTTTTTTGCCTTGCTCCTGAATAAGCCGCGCCAGACGAAGAAGATCAATTAACATGCTTTGTGCCGATTGTGCCCGTGGGTCCGGAACGGCGTTCAACCAGGTCCAAATTTCCTCTTGAGCAACATTCCCGGACAACTGATGCAATTCACCCTCCACCTGCTTTTCTAATCGGCGCATCGTATCCAAAACTTGTTCCTTCTGGCTGTTCACTTCGACCAACTTGGGCTGATCCATAATGCGGAGGCTGTGCGCTTCTTGAAAAAGGAGCACACCATACTGCTGAAAGGCCGCCTGAGCCTCGGCCAAGGCCTTCAGCAGTCGTTCCCACGTCGCCGATTGAGGGTGATTCATCAATTTGCCATTCCCCCCTCATGAACTTCAGATGATTAATTCGATCCCAACTCGTTCAGTATCGTCTCTCGGGTCAAGGCATCAGCCACCTGATTTGAGGTCGCTAATTGGGCTCCCGTCTCCAATGCCTGCTGAATCCGCTTGATTTTGTCCTCTCTCAGCTCGGGAAACTGCGCCACTCGAGTCGAATAGTCGCGTATTTCCTGTGCCAAGGTGGAAAGATCAACAGGGTCAGCCGACGAAGGACGCTGGGTGACCCGTGACGGGCTAGCCTCCTGGGTCTGAAGATTTTTAGCTTGGACGTGAAAAAATAGTTTCCCCAGCTCTCCACTGGGATCAAGGCCCCGTATGGTCATGGCATCTTGCCTCCTTCTCTGTATGTATCGGAAGCAACACCATTAAACTTTACAGAACCTCTTAAGATTTCAAAAAAGAGGGACCTGATGTGGGAGAACGTGTGAGATCTTCATTTCTGGCCACCGTGTCCAACACATAGGCAGAAAGACCAATCCCACCCGCTTGAGCGGCACGCTTGCCAATTTCTTCGTCATAAAAGGAGTAATACATGTCCCCCATGGGGTTGGACGTTAACTCGCCTTTGGGGACCGTCTCTCGCATCACCTTCATCAAATAGGACAGGAAATAGGCTTCGAACTCCTGACTGGCGCGAAGCAATTCCCCTGGGCGTCCGGATTCTTTCACACCATCTATCTTGGCAGTAGATAGAGAATCGGAAAAACCCGTCATATCCACCGGAAACAGGCCAGAAATCATGGACGACATCCTTTCCGTTAGACCGTCTTCGACAGCCTCAATTTCTTCTAATCAAGACTTAGATCAACTCTAAATCTGCTTGGAGCGCGCCTGCGGCCTTAGCCGCCGTCAACACAGCAACAAGGTCCCGAGGAGTCACTCCCACCGAATTCAGCGCTTTAACCAAGTCTCCAAGACTCACGGACTCATCAACCTGAATGACACGATTTTGTTCCTCTTCGGCTTCCGTATCCACGCTGGGAGTCACCACAGTGTTCCCAGCGGCTGATCCTATGAGCCCTGGTGCTTCAGGTTGCGAGACATTAAACCGAGTCTTAATTCTAATCGTCAGACTTCCATGCGCAATCGCCATACTGGCCAGACGAACGTGTTCACCCATGACAATCGTTCCCGTCCGCTCGTTTACGACAACCTTAGCCCGCACATCCACATTTACGTCCAACCCTTCCACGGCAGCGATCATTTGGACAACTTTCCCCTGAAACCGTTCGGGAATCCCCACTTCGATCTGACCGGAGCTGAGCGCTGAAGCGACCCCATCCCCCAGATGCGCATTGATGGCTTCTGCCACTCGCAATGCCGTGACGAAGTCAGCCTGATGCATCGTCAAAGAAAATTTCTCCCACGCTTGCATGTCCAAATCCACGGCTCGCTCCACAATTGCGCCACCCGGGATGATCCCTCCGGATTGCTGATTTTTGACGACGGACGTCCCGCCATCTCCAGCCTCGAATCCTGAGGTTGAAATCGGCCCTTGCACCACGGCATACACTTGCTGATTGGCCGCTTTCAAAGGAGTCAACAATAGCGTGCCTCCCTTTAAACTTTTGGCATTGGCCATGGAAGACACCTGCACGTCCAGCTTCATACCTGGACGGGCAAACGGTGGGAGCTTGGCCGTCACCATCACCGACGCGGTATTTCGAGTCTTCAACTGAATGGGGTTAATTTTGAGATTGATCCCCATGGTATTCAACATCGAAATAATCGCTTGCGCGGTAAATTGTCCACCAATCACTGAATCACCGGTTTGGTCCAACCCGACAACCAATCCATATCCAATCAACTGGTTGTCACGCACGCCTTCGATGGAAGCGATATCTTTGATGCGGGCCGCCTGAATTTCCTCCGGTATCGTTAAAGCCCCGGCACTGACCAAGAGACATCCGCTGATCAAAACCAAGCCCACACCCCATCGGGAAAACCCTGTTCGCCCGGATTTCCGTGAAGCTTTTCTGCTATTACCAAAGGAAGATGGACGAATCACCAAATTCTCCTGTTCGGTCAAAGATAAAAAATGAACTCAACCCAAAAACCTAAAATGGCGTAATCCAGTTAAAAATTCTGGTGGCCCACCCCGGTCTCTGCACATCGTCCACCACTCCTAACCCGGTATAGGAAATTTGGGCATCGGCCACGGAAGACGACGAGACGGTATTCGAAGTGTCCAAGTCAATGCGGCGAACAATGCCTTTAATCGTCATCGTTTGCTTTTCACTATTCACGGTCACCTCACGTTTTCCCTGAATCCGAAGGTCGCCGTTGGGAAACACTTCGATCACTTTGGCGGCAATGGTCCCGGTTAAGGTATCTTCCCGGCTGGTCGAGCCATCTCCCGCAAATTCATTTTTAGTTTTGGCATCAATATTAAAATATTGTGCAAATTTCTGAGTAAGGCTGCTCAGACCAAAGAGGCCCCCGCTAAGGCCCGCTGACACGTTCGCTTCTCGATCTGCACTCGTGTTGGCCTTCTTGGAACCCTTGTGTTGTTCCTCGATTTGCACAATGACGACATCATCGATCCGACTGGCTCGTCGATCCTCAAACATGAACGCTCGCCCGTTTCCCGGTTCCCACAACGAACCCAGCGTGGATA
>JBDSHB010000192.1:0-2782 GCA_039918695.1 Nitrospirales bacterium
ACAATACTCTCGTTTATTGACTTCAACTCCTACAAAAGACCCTTTCAGCACGACGACAAGGAGGTTTGAGTGCCATCCGAATCTGAACGGCCCGTTCAACGTTCCCCCGTCTGGATGTGGATCAGTGCCGATGGAGGACGATGGCGGATTAACCATACACCGAAGGGGGTGTGGTCCTGTCAGATTGGTCTCGGGGGGAAACGTGTTGGATCTTGGAAAACCGGACTTCCTCCTAGCTTGGACTTCTGGCCGAAGGGCAACAATCAGGAATAGGGAACTTCCCTGGTCCTGGAGTTCTCTTGTGAAACTTACAAGTCAAACAGGAAATTCACATTATCCCCGCCAAAGGCCTTGACCGTTCCCTCAATCACTTTTTCGTTCTCTGAATAGACCCACACCGCAACATCCGCTAATCCGGTCAGTTGCTTCATCTGTTCCATGAGGACCAGGACGATTTTCCGCCCTCGTTCGCGATCGGCCGACAAGCGATGAAACAGCCCCTGGGTCACATGGAGTTGAAGAAGATGCCCCTTCACAATCACATTCGTAATCTCTGGATTTTTACCCATTTGAGTTTTAATGGCTTCGATGATTTCTTCATTCGTTTTTTGGGGTGTCATATATCGTGAGCTCCGATTTGCATATGGTTCGAATGGTATTGGGCGAAGAGACGGATCTAGATGAGCGGTTGTGTCGCCTGCTCCAACCAGGCACGCGTATCGGTATCCACGAGGGATTGGAGATCCGCCCACACGCGAGCATGATAGGTATCGACCCATTGGCGTTCTTTGAGCGTTAACAGCTCCGTGGCAATGAGGATTCGCTCAAATGGCACAATCGTCATCGTATCAAAGGCAAGGAACGTCCGCGTTGAGTTCTTGAAGGACTCATCCTTCACCACCGTCACAAGGTTTTCCAGCCGAATCCCATAGGCCCCGGTTTTGTAATAGCCCGGTTCATTTGACACAATCATTCCCGGCTTCAAGGCGACCGCATTGGCAGCTTTCCCAATCCGTTGCGGGCCTTCATGGACCCCTAAAAAACTTCCGACCCCGTGGCCTGTCCCGTGATCGTAATCCAACCCCATTGCCCATAAAGGCGCACGCGCCAACGCATCTAATTGGCTGCCTGTAGTGCCTTCAGGAAATCTAGCCGTGGCCAAAGCAATATGGCCTTGTAACACGCGAGTATAACGATCACGATGTTCGTCTGAGGGGTCTCCAATCGCAATGGTTCTGGTGATATCAGTTGTCCCGTCTAAATACTGTCCTCCGGAATCCACCAGATATAATGTCCCGGGTTCCAGACGCCGATTCGTCTCCCGGGTCGAATGGTAATGCACAATGGCGCCATTTGATCCTGCCCCCGAGATGGTAGGGAAACTGCAATCCTCCCACATCGCCTGCTTTCGGCGACAGGCATCGAGAAAGTCCACGGCTTCTAACTCGGTCACCTGTCCCTTGGAGCCTTCCCTGGCCAGCCAAGCCAGAAAATGACACACGGCCACTCCATCACGTTGATGCGCCGCGTAAGCCCCGGCAATTTCTACAGGATTCTTACAGGCCTTTGGCAGCACACAGGGATCATCTTGATGTAAAAGGTCAGCCCCGCTCTGAGTTAATGTGGTGAAAATCCAGGAGTTGGTCTTGGCGGGATCACACAGCACTCGATTTCCATGGGTTCCCAACTGTTGTAAGGCGGCTTCAAATTCATCCGGTAGCGCCAAAGAAACGTCCGGACCCAAATGCCCTTGCAAGCCCTGGGTGATTTTTTTCTGATCGACAAATAGAGCGACCCGCCCGGTGGCGTAAAGAATAGCCCGGCACAATGGTAATGGAGTATGGGGCACATCCGATCCGCGAATGTTCAACAACCAGGCAATGGAATCGGGCGCGGTGATGATGGCCGCATCGATCCGGTCTTCTGAGAATCTCCTGCCAAATATCTCACGCTTAGCCTGGGAACTTTTCCCGGAAAACTCCAGGAGATGAGGCTTGATCACACCTGAGGGTTGTTGAGGCCGATCATGCCAGACGGCATCGATTGGATTCGACACACAGGGGACGAGATGTGCACCTACTCGTTCGGTTGCTGTCCGAAACCGTTCGAGATCCTGCGGAGTATGAAGCCAAGGGTCATAGCCGATTCGATCCGTTGGTGTCGCCCGAAGTGATAACCATTCAGGTGGTGAAGTTTCTCCACTATTGTGAAGCGAAAAACTTTTCTCATCAACCTGGTCAGCCACCTGAAGCGTATACCGCCCATCCACAAACATTGCGGCTTCATCCCGTAGGACAATCCCCGTCCCCGCCGAACCGGTAAACCCGGTCAACCAGGCAAGCCGCTCGGCGCATGAAGGCAAATATTCATTCTGATATTCATCCGTATGGGGCACCACAAAACCTGTCAATTGTTGACGGAGCAGCTCCGCTCGTAGCGCTAGAAGATGTTCATATGCCATCACAACATTCCTATTATTCTAAAAATTCAGGTTCTACGTCTTCCCGTTAGCAAGTCCACGCGAGGATAACACATACGCCATGGTCTGCCGATTGTAAAGGCACATGTTCCCGGAATACACCAAATCCATGCACATCCTGAATCGTCTCGGATATGCGCCGGGTCGACTTGCCCCAGCCAGAGCAGGGAAAATTGACTTACCTCATTTTAAACGATGAAAAAGGGAAGCGCACCCGGAAATACTATTGGATGGCTTGCAAGGCGGTCTCTTCGGTGGGATATGTGGGAATCAGATCGGGAAAGTTTGCGTCCTCGAGTAAGG
>JBDSHB010000193.1:0-4556 GCA_039918695.1 Nitrospirales bacterium
TTATCAACCGGACGAGGAAGTTTCCAGGTATCTTTTGAAATTTTCCCAGTCCCCAGACGGATCAGCCCATTTCTGGCCAATTCAGACATATGGGCGGAGAGTCCCATGGTTTCACTTGAGAGAGGGACAATTTTCGCTATCGGCCTCCCCCGCTCGGTGACCACCACCTCTTCTCCCGCCTTCACTCTCGCCAACTGCTCACTTAAGGTCGCCTTCAATTCTGAAACCGGTGTCGTCTTCATCAATGGCCTCATTTCGTATAGTTATGACTAGTATGGTCATTATAGTATGACCTGACTAGATTTTCAATATGGTTTTATGCTCCATATTCAAAAATCTCATCAATACAGCAGCCAACCAACAACGGGAGGTTTCTTGCCGAATGAACCCTAGATTCGCAAGTATTAGAGAAACGAGATTGGGGTATCTGCGGTTTAGACAACCAACCACAAGCTTGTCGAGCGGGGAAACTCAGGATCATACAGAATATAGGATTCTACGGCCTACAACGCTCATTAATCTGAACAGATAAATCCTGATAAGGTCCATTGAACGGCTGAGGATGACAAGAAGACCAGGAGGGAGACATCCTCAACAGAATTGTCATGCTGAGCAGCGCGAAGCATCTGGCTGAGCCATGGCCTGGTTGAGCTGGGCTTAGATCCTTCGTTGCTCTCAGGATGACAAGGAGAGGCGCAGAGCTTTCTAGAGGTTGTCCTGAGAGCAACGTCGAAGGGCTCGAACCATAATTTCCGTATGCTCCGAAACGCAGCAGCCTAAAATTGCCGCGGAACAATTACTGCCTCGGCGCCATGCCGGAAAGCATCTCCATCCAAAGACATGCCCTAAGCCTCGGACGAACCAACCGGGGGAATGCATCTGGAAGATATCACGCGTCTGTTAACCGTGTTGAATCAACTCGTCGAGGAGGGGAATACCGTCCTGGTGGTCGAACATCACCTGGACGTCATGAAATGCGCGGATTGGGTGATTGATCTGGGACCGGGCGGAGGCGAGTCCGGCGGCCGCATCGTCGCCCAAGGCCCGCCGGAAGAGGTAGCCAACAGCCCTAAGTCACTCACCGGACAATATTTGAAACCATTCGTTCCGTAAACCCCCTTTCTACCTTCGAGCATCGGCCATGCAATACGGGATGCATCAATGAATCGCAACATTCCATCCAAAAGCTAGAAAAATTCGATCCAAAACATGGAATCATTGACGGAGATAAAATGGTAGGACTAAATTTACGGAAGTAGTACTTTTCCTAGGAGGTGCTTCATGCTGGATTCTGTGATTACTCGGAAAGGACAAGTAACAATCCCTAAGCCAATTCGTGATCAGTTGGGGTTAGAAGAGGGCGAAAAAGTCATATTTATTCGACGAGGGGATGAAGTCCTGCTGAAAGTGCTTCGAGGATCAGTGCTTGACTTGAAAGGCTCTGTCAGCCCATCTACTCGTCCAGAAGACTTCTCTCGAATACGCCGGACTGTCAAAAAAAGCATAGGGCGAAAAGCGGTTGGTCGTGACTAAGTTCGTTGTCGACACGAATGTCTTGTTACGTTTTTTGACGAATGCCGATCCGGTCAAAGCCAAACGAGCCGAAACGCTTTTTCGCCAAGCGACGAAATACCAAATTCAACTCATCATCAGCTTACTGGTGATCGCCGAAATTGTCTGGACCTTGGAATCCTTTTATCACTTAGGCAAGACCGACATTGCATCAAAAGTCGAGACCATTCTCAATACACCCAACCTCCTCTGTCCAGAGGCCGAGATCATTGTCATGGCCTTGGATCTCTATGTTCAAGGAAACATGGACTTCATCGACGCCTTTCATGCCCATGATCTGCAGACACAAGGACTCTCACAGATCGCTAACCTATGACCACAAACATTTCAAACGAGTCCCATGGCTCGAAATATTTCCCCTGTAGCCTTTCTCCTTCTCCCAAGACAACCCCCATACACGCCATCTGGGCGGAAAAGATTGCCCTGGTCGTGGAACATCACCTGGACGTCATCAAATGCGCGGATTGGGTGATTGATCTAGGCCCAGGCGGCGGAGATTCCGGAGGCCACATCTTCGCTGAAGGTTCCCCTGAAAAAATCGCCAACAATCCAACTTCCTTCACCGGAATATATCTAAAACCTCTTATATGAAACCTTTTCTAATCTCCACCATAAATTTCAGGATCCAGGAGACGTTTTCCTATTCTCAGTGCCATCGATTACGGCTTTTCCACATGTCAGGTTCTCGATGTAGGTGCAAAACTGCTAGAACTGTTATGTTCTCGGAATCTCCGATGAAATAAACCCCGTAAGGAAAGTGCCGGAGGAGAGCACGACGCACTTCCCCTTCAAGCCGCGGGAATTGTCGAGGATTGTTTTCGAGGCGCTGAAACACCAAGTGGAGTTCGTTGAGGAACCGCATTCCTAAGCCGGCCCGCTGATCCTCGTACCAGACGGCAGCTGCCTGGATGTCGAGATCCGACTGAGGTTGGACGACAAGCTGTCGCGCCATACGTCAGATCAACGGTCTCGTAACTTGCGATCGATATCTGCGCGGACGTCTTCCCAGGGTCGACCAGCGGTAGGATTGGCGCGGTACGCCTCTAAGCGTTCGAGAAGGATCTGCCGGTGCCACTCGGGTACGGGAACTTGTTCGGGGGTGGATGCAATCCGATCCCAGAGGGATTGAACAAAATCAATTTGTTCCTCGACGGAGAGATCGTCGAATCCTGACGGAGGAGTGGGGACTATTTTGGACATGATCAGAGTTCCTAAAGTAAACCAGTATAGCGTACCTCAAAGACCAAAAAAAGTGCTCAAAAAGGCACTCACTCGTCTATTCGAGCCACCCCTTCGGTTGGCCAAGACGCCATCGGCACACATGCGATACCACGACACCGGTCCGCATCTGCTTCGCTGACTTGTTATGTGGCAAGCCTAGCCAAAGAAGCATGAGGACTCGTCCTCTTTTACCACAGCAAAAAACTTCTCGATATCCGAGACTTCAGGAACCGGTTCATAACCATGCCATTTCAGATCGGCCCGCTTCCAATAGACCTTCCACATGCCTTTGGCTCGAACGAAGGTGGCCTTGGCAAATGAGCTTTCATGCTTGATCTCGGGCTTGTTCCATTATGGGCGAATTTCGAATAACTCCATGCTTTGTCCTGTGATACGAAATCCGAAATCGAGCTGGGGCCGGATATGTGGTTGGGGACGAAGCTTCTCGACAAATGCTCCCACTGTGTTTTCGATTCTTTTCCGCTCAATTTCGTTTAGCATCATACTCTTGCCACCTAACAGGACTTTCGCCCTAACCCAGAGACTACAGTGAATGCCGTTGACTTTCTGGTTAAGCGAAGCATTAGGCCTCCCTAAGAAATGAGGTTCCAGGCATTCGCGAAGAGCCAGGTGAACGCATGGTTGATGATCTGGAAAAGCCCTTTTGTGACCTCCGGCGCAAACGCCGCAGAGGCACAAACTGTCGTCAGCGACCCAGCGACGTAGTTGATCCAATCTTTGCGGCCCATCCGGCGGGAAGCTTCTTGAATCTCATCTAGTTTGCGACTGATAAGACCAAATTGCTAGGGGACAAAGGTTGCGGAGTGCTGCAATTGGTCCTTAATCAGAACAATGCTCTGCTGGATTCGCCCGAGTTCTTCCTCCTTAAACGGCGAATTGTTGGGATCAGCACTAGTCGCGCCAGCTAACAGGCCAGGACGCGGACTTACTTGAGTGACCAAGAATTCAACATAATGATGGGAAAGTGAGAAGACTCGTGCCTCCAAGACGCCTTCAGTTGGCGTTTCGTACAAGACCCTATCTCCATTACACAGTTTTTCAAGTAAATTTGGCAGACCAGGATGACCAAAGGCAGCCACGCACTCTTGGGAGGTAGCGTCCCGAAGACTGATGATGAGGTGCGAAAAACTCGCCCGACCACTGTTGCCTGCTTGAATCAGGACAAGTTCATTTTTCATAGCATGAATCTCGCAGAATGGTGTTATGAGAGCAGTAGGTAGCCTAACAAAAATTAGATGGATCCGTATAAGACGCGAACTTTCGATTTTCTATCTGTAGAATACCCATCTCATTCTCCACAAGTTGCTCAGGATCCCCTTATATTCAAGGGCTTCCTACCCATCTAGTGGCTTTTCATCGCATCTTATGAGGATCCCAATGATTGCCTCAATGCCCATCCATGGGACTGTAAATTCCTGCAGAGTCTCGGTTGAGCACATGGGTATAAATTATTGTCCTTTTGCCCTCGCGATGCCCCGACAACGCCTGGACAATTTGAATGTCATTCCTGCCTTTAGGCAAGTGTGAACGAATTGGGAAAAGAAGGGATTTTTGATTAAAGGCCTAAATAAGTCAAGAATGCTTGGATTTTTTTTGAGAGTGAAGATTTTGGAATGGAGGTGGGTGCTGTCACTGTTATTCGGTCGCCGTTCCCACAATGACAAAATTATGGGGAGGATCGAGGTCTATCGTGATTCAGGGAAGAACTTAAAACCCTTCCCCGGCGGCAAATTCCAACAACC
>JBDSHB010000194.1:0-3636 GCA_039918695.1 Nitrospirales bacterium
ACAATCCGCTCGACCAACTCCTGGCAATCGGCTGGTTTCTCTTCGAATGAATCAAAGGTCACTGCGGTGATGGGATTCCGGCCATGGGTGACCTGGATGAGCTTACGAGTGAACAACCCCTGACCACACCCAATTTCGAGGATGCTTTGCCCTGGCAAGAGATGCACTATATGCCGGAATGACTGTGCGCGCCAGTGCAGACGATCCGCTGCGATAGGATCCCGGCGCGCAAGATATTCGTCCCGGGTCTTCTCACGAAGAGCAAGAGTCTGGAGCATAGATTTGGCAGAGGTACTCATAGAGGACTTTCACAAAGATAGCCGAAGGGTCCAGGCCTCAACAATCTCATGGAACACATCGTCAAGGGACTTGGTCACCGACCACTTGGGGTAATGATTCTGGAACCTGGAGAGGTCACTGATATAGCAAATATGGTCTCCGGCACGGGGTTGATCAACGTACTCGTATGGCATTTTCTTTCCTGTCAGCCCTTCTACCAGATCGAATGCCTCCAAAATGGAACAGGAGTTCGCTCTCCCTCCTCCCATGTTGTACACTTCCCCGCATCGAGGATTCGCATAGATCTCCTCAATGGCCCGAGCAATATCGAAACTGTGGATGTTGTCCCGAACCTGTTTCCCCTTATACCCATAGATTCGATAGGCCTTTCCACTCAGCTGCGTCTTGACCAGATACGACAGGAATCCGTGAAGTTCGACGCCTGAATGGTTCGGACCGGTCAGGCAACCGCCGCGGAGACAGTGCGTCTTCATGCCAAAGTACCGGCCCTACTCTTGCGTCACCACATCTGCCGAAACCTTGCTGGCTCCGAAAATTGAATGTTTCGACCGGTCGATCCGCATCGCTTCCGTCACGCCCTTATAGTCTTCTGCCCGCGCATAGTCCCATCTTCGCTCCAATTCCTTTAGCGGCATCTCATTAGGAGCATCCCCATAGACCTTGTTGGTGGACATGAAGACGAAGACAGCCTCCGGACAATATTGACGGGTCATCTCCAAGATATTGAGGGTTCCTGTCGCGTTGACATCAAAATCATCAAATGGCCGCCGGGCGGCCAGATCGTGACTGGGTTGGGCGGCACAATGCACAATGAGATCAAATGGCGCGTGATCCTTGTAAAAACGAGAGAGTCCTTCCCGGTCACGAATATCCAGTTGATGATGTTGAAAATGTCGCGTGCTCTGACGCAGCCGCTGAAGATTCCATGTGGTATCTCCCTCAGGACCGAAAAAATCCGCACGCATATTATTGTCCATTCCAAGGACACAGCCGGCACGGCTGTCAAAAAAACTCACGAGCTCAGACCCGATGAGGCCACTGGAACCGGTAATGAAGACTTTCATGGCAAAGCTGATCCTCCCTTAAGTCTATGACGACTTTTTCATGGACATGGCGGAAATGAACAAGGATGAAAATATGGTTCCCGCTCCCACGATCACCAGTGTTGCACCAAATGAGACCCATTCCGGGGTGCGCAAAGGTCCAAAATCCGACTGGACCCAATCAAAAACGAGGACACTGAGGATCGCTCCTCCGGCCAGAAGGAGGAGTAACCCCAAAAATAATCCCGTTTCCAATTTGAACCAGTCATAAAATCTGACCAGATTTTGATTGTCCGCATCGAACCGCCGGCTCCAGGAATACGTTTTGGCATGCAACCAGAGGTTGAGAATCTGAAATCCGGTGACGCTGAAGATCGTTCCAAAAATCCCGGTTACCGTGCCGAGCGGTTCTCCGTGGAAACGGACCAAGCCTGCCAGTGACAGGAAATGGGCACCAAGTCCAAGCACGATCGCCATGATTCCAGGGAGAAGAAACAATTTGTTGGGACAATAGATCAGCATCATCCGCAGGCTGCGCCATCCGTCACGGAATGTCCGCAGCTTTGATTCACCTTTTCGCTCGTGTAATTGGATTGGAATTTCGGCCGTCTTCAAATGAGCTAACCCAGCATTGATGGCTAACTCGAGGTTAAATTCCATCCCTGGGCTGACCGGTTGAATCCGGTCAAAGGCCACCCGGCTGAACGCCCGATATCCACAATATACATCCGTATAAGTCGTTTGAAACAGAATATTGAGAATGGCCGTAAGGAGGGGATTTCCAAAGAGTCGATGCAGAAAAGGAATAGAGGATTGCCCTCCTTGCAGATACCGGCTTCCGGTGACGAAGTCATACCCTTCACGGATTTTTTCCAGAAAAACGGGAATAAGCGTGAAGTCATACGTATCGTCGGCATCGCCCATAACCAGATATGTCCCCCTGGCGCTCTCAAACCCTTTCAAATACGCATTTCCATATCCGCGTTCCGGTTGATGGACCACACGGACGCCCATGCTCTCCGCAATGGCGACGGTCCGGTCCGTTGAGCCGTTATCGCAGACGATGATTTCCCCATGGAGTTGCGCCTGCGCAAATGTTGCCTGGATTTTCTGAATGCAGGCGCCGATGGCCGCCTCTTCATTCAGGCAAGGCATCACAACAGAGACCAGAGGCGCATCAAATGTTGGAATTCTCTCGCTCATTGATTTGGGCCTAATTATGAGAAAGTCTTTGAACCGGCTCAGACAGAACACGAGGAACATGATCTCCCTGCACAAACGATGAATCAACGACGTCCGTGCTCACAGACGGATCTTCCCCATTTGCTGTGACAAGAAATAGAAGACTGTTCTCATTACGTCTCATGAGTTCAATATGCACGGGAGCATTGGGAAGTTCATACAACAGCCAACTCAAAGCCCAGGGGCGCCCCCAATAATACCCTAGCCAGTTCCGTTCCCCCTGGACCTCAAGGAAGACCAGAAACCGGTCTTGTGAGGCAATATACGACTCGTACTCCTCGACCGCCACCTGAAACCAGGGTTTCAGATCCAATATCCCTCGATCGACCGTATCATGACCAAGATGTCGGAGAGAGGCTTTGGGATCCGCGAGATACACCACGCGAGAAGAAACCGCAGGGGGAGCATAATGGGAGAGCGTCATGAAGGTGTGAAGGTCTGCAACCGCAATCGGGAGCGTCGCGTCCATCTCTGACTGTAGAAATGTATAGTTATTCGACCAGCTTATACTAGTGGCCGTCTGGTGTTTAAATTGAGTCGTCGCCGCCATCATGAACCAACCACACGCCAAGAGCGTGAAGCAAGTTCCCATAATAGCCCGTCCGCCGTCGATCCTTCGAACCGCAATAACCCAAAGGATGCTAAATCCAATGACCGCCGAGAGTGCATATCGATAGGTAAATGCTCCGATCACGAATTTCCCTAAGACAAGGGCCACGACAGGAATAGCGACGAATCCGATCGCGGCCGCCATTTCATGGCAAGGAAACTGGGGAGACGAGGGAATGGCAAACTGGCGTTTCGACAGTTCGCCTCCCGGCCACAGCGAAAAGACAAGAATAGCCGCGACAATGGGTCCGATAGCCGGGATCATGAGTGTGTAATAAAAGCCCGGAATTAAATGCCATTCAGGATGTGCCCAGAAATGATAAGAGTACCTTCTCGCCTCCTGGATGACCGGAAAGAACAGCACCAGCGGCGCCATTACGCCAAGCAAGGAGATCCAAATGGGGAAATCGATTCGCCGTCGCATGAAGGTGCGCACAATTTC
>JBDSHB010000195.1:0-4159 GCA_039918695.1 Nitrospirales bacterium
ACTACTAGAGCGACCAACAAGAGCACAAATTCTCGTTCCTCATTCCAGGATGCGCACAGAGAAACCGGACTCGCGGGAATAACCTGACATTACCAAGGCAAATTGCTCTCACAACCCGGGCAAACGAGGAACTTTCTTGAGGCAGACTCGCGATATTTTCTTGACTTCATGTTATTGTGAAATTACGATCATATCGTTAAGAAAGATTCCCTTATTTTCATTTAGTTAGGTATATTTAGCTATGAGTATCCGCGTTGCCATTAATGGATTTGGTCGCATCGGAAGAATTTTTTTCCGGACCTGCTTCAATGATCCTGCCATCGAAATTGTGGCCATCAATGACCTGACTGACTCAAAAACCCTGGCTCATCTTTTGACCTATGACTCGATTCATGGAAAATTTCAAGCCGATGTCCAATATGGACCAGACTTTCTGACAGTCAATGGGAAACAGATTCAGATCCTGGCCATCAAAGACCCTCAATCTCTGCCTTGGAAAGAAGACCAGATCGATTTCGTCATTGAATCCACTGGTCGATTTACCGACCGGCAAGGCGCGGGACAACACATTTCTGCCGGAGCCAAACGGGTCATCATTTCAGCACCCGCCAAAGACCCGGATATCACGATCGTGTTAGGAGTGAATGACTCCAACTATAATCCTCAACAACACTTCATCATATCCAACGCCTCTTGTACGACGAATTGCCTTGCTCCTGTTTCGAAAATCCTTTTACAGGAATTCGGCATCAAGCATGGGTTTATGACCACCATTCATTCTTATACCAACGATCAACAACTGCTTGATTTGCCTCATAAGGATTTACGACGGGCACGGGCGGCCACCTTATCCATGATTCCCACGTCAACCGGGGCGGCCAAAGCGTTGTACCTGGTCATCCCGGAATTGAAAGGGAAAATTGATGGCATGGCCATTCGAGTGCCGACCCCCAATGTATCGCTCATTGACCTTTCAGTTGAAGTTGAACGGGATTGTGATGCGGCAACGGTAAACGCGGCCTTTCAACAAGCTGCTCAGAGCTCGCTAAAAGGTTACTTGCAGGTCTCTGAAGACCCCATTGTTTCAAGTGACCTCAATGGATGCTCCTATTCTGCCACCGTGGACGCACCGCTTACTTCAGTCGTGAATAAACGGTTCGTCAAGGTGTTTGCCTGGTATGACAATGAATGGGGATATTCGTGCCGTTTACACGATCTGATCAATGTACTCGCTCAACATTGATAAATTCACATCCCTTCAGGAGCATCTGGCTTTCCCCCGACAAACAGCCATTAACACCGGAAGGGGAAGGAAGGCATGAAGCACCTTAAAAAACAAACGATTGATCAGGTTGACCTTCGGAACAAACGCGTACTCATACGCGTGGATTTTAACGTTCCACTTGATGAGGCCTGCCAAATTACTGACGATTCCAGGATTCGGGCGGCCCTTCCCACCATCAATCGTGCCGTGGATGAAAACGCTGTCGTCATTCTTTGCTCTCACTTAGGACGCCCAAATGGAATCATCGACCAGTCGCTCAGCCTGGCTCCCGTCGCCAAGCGACTCCAGCGACTGTTGAATAAACCGGTCGAATTTGTTGGCGATTGCATCGGGCCGGCAGTTGAAGCTGTCGTCAATAAAGCCAAACCCGGCGATGTGGTCGTATTAGAAAACCTGCGCTTTCATCCGGAAGAAGAAAAAAACGACGACCAGTTCTCGGCACAATTGGCCTCCTTGGCAGATGTGTACATCAATGACGCATTTGGAACCGCCCACCGGTCTCATGCCTCCACCGTTGGCATCACCAAATATGTAAAAGTATCCGCAGCAGGATTTTTGATGAAACGGGAAGTCGAAGCCCTGGAAGGCACGGTGGAGAACCCTGTTCGTCCGTTTGTGGCCATTTTGGGAGGGGCAAAAGTTTCGGGGAAAATCGGGGTCATTGAAAACCTTGGGAAAGTGGTCGACAAGGTCATCATCGGTGGCGGCATGGCCTTTACCTTTATCAAGGCCATGGGATTGGAGATCGGCCAATCTCTCGTGGAAAAAGATATGCTGGACTTTGCCAAACGCATTCACGAACAGGCGATGGCTCAAAAAATAAAATTTTATCTCCCCGTGGATTGTGTCGTCGCCGCCAGTCTCGACCCTGAAGCGGAAACAAAAATTGTTCCGGTACAGGAAATTCCCGTGGGCTGGTATGGCATGGACATCGGGCCCGCATCGGTCCGCCTGTTTAGTGAGGCCGTCCAAAACGCCAAAACGATTTTGTGGAATGGCCCCATGGGAGTCTTTGAGCGTGATGCATTTTCCCGCGGGACCTATGCAATGGCCCATGCTGTGGCCAATGCCTATGCCAAGACGATTGTGGGTGGAGGGGATACGGCTCTCGCCGTGTATCGAGCAGGAGAATCGGAAAGTATGTCCTTCATTTCCACCGGTGGTGGTGCCGCACTCCAACTCCTGGAAGGCAAGCATATGCCAGGGCTTGCAGCCTTACCCGATCGTCTTTGATCCCCAAGACGTCATTTTTTTACTTCCAAAAGTTAAGAGGTCTTCATGCTGCGTCGATTCATTGTCGGCAATTGGAAAATGCACAAAACGATTTCTCAGGCTGAATCCCTTGTGACCGATATTCTGCAGATTTATCAATCACACGATTCGGCAGAATTGGCCATCGCTCCGCCATTCGTATCATTGTCAGCAGTTTCACGCTTGCTGGCCTCCACACCCATCAAATTGGCCGCTCAAAATACCTGTGCAAATGACGAAGGCGCTTTTACCGGAGAAATTTCGCCATCCATGTTACGTGACGTCGGCTGTCACTATGTCATTATTGGGCATTCCGAACGACGGCATATTTTCGGAGAAACCGACCAGGATATTAATAAAAAAGTCCACGCAGTCCTCCACCATGCCCTGTTACCAATATTATGTGTCGGGGAACGTCTGGAAGAGCGCCAATCCAATAAAACACAGGCAGTCATTCAGCATCAATTACAAGCCGGACTTGAAGGTCTCGAATCGAAAAATTTTGCAGAGATCACCATTGCCTACGAACCTGTCTGGGCCATTGGAACCGGCCAGGCGGCTACCGTCGACCAGGCGGCCGAGGTCCATGGCTACATCCGGTCCTTTCTCGCCACGCAATGGGGCATCAAACCTGATCAAACCAGAATCATTTACGGGGGGAGCGTGACCAAGGATAATGCCAAAAGTCTTTTTCAATCTCCACAAATAAATGGGGCTCTCGTGGGAAAAGCTTGTTTGAATTCCGAATCCTTTGTTAAGATAGCCGAATTAGCTGCTTACAATTAACCATAAACACGGCAATAAACACGCACACATTATGTATACTCTGACTGTCATTCTTCATATCATAGTCTGTTTTCTCATGATTGCCGCCATCTTGCTCCAAGCAGGAAAAGGCGCTGAGATCGGAGCATCGTTTGGAGGGTCTTCTCAAACGGTGTTTGGAAGCCGCGGCCCCGGTACGTTTCTGAGTAAAATCACCGTGGGAGCCGCTATTGTGTTTATGCTGACATCCCTCAGCTTGGCTCTACTTTCTAAACAGGCCAATACCTCGTCCACGGTGATAGATCTTCACCCAACCTCACATCATGAATCGTCTTCTCCATCGACTCCCGCGGCAACTCCTCCAACGGAAACCAACGCAGTTGAACCAACGACAGATACGACTACCGCCCCGACTACTCCATAAACTATTTCATTTTCTGAGTCGGCAACGATTTTGACCGCTGGACAACTTGTGGAATGACCCAGGATCATGGGGCCACCTGTTAGAAGTGCAACTCCTAAAGTGGAGTCAGCCAATTGGCATAAGCCGCATCTTCGCCACGTACAATCCTAAAGAAATCATCTTGCAGGGATTTTGTGAGAGGCCCTGGCTTCCCTTCACCGATTGTCCGATCATCCAATTCGCGAACCGGGGTCACTTCAGCAGCTGTTCCGGTAAGAAATATTTCGTCTGCCACGTACATCGCATCCCGAGTAAACCGTTCCTCAATCACGGGGATTTTTTTTGCTCTCGCCAATTCAAGAATCGAATTCCTGGTAATCCCGTCCAGGATAGAGGTCAAGGGAGTCGTTTTTAAGACTCCCTTTTTCACAATAAACACGTTTTCTCCTGTCCCC
>JBDSHB010000196.1:0-4755 GCA_039918695.1 Nitrospirales bacterium
TCGGAGTCACCGACTGTCTGAATTTCGGCAACCCTGAGCGTCCTGACATCATGTGGCAATTTATTATGGTCGTCGAAGGGATCGCCGACGCATGTCGAACATTCGAAATTCCTGTCGTGAGCGGGAACGTCAGTTTTTATAACGAAACGAATGGACTCTCTATCTATCCAACTCCGATTTTAGGAATGGTCGGACTCATTGAGCGCTTGGAAAACATTATCACTCAATGGTTTAAGCAATCAGGCGATCAGATTCTTCTGCTGGGAGAGACAAAGGAGGACTTAGGCGGGACGGAATACCTCAAGGTCATCCATTCCCGAGAACAAGGTAATCCCCCCTGGTTGGATCTGGATCGAGAAAAGGCCCTCCACTCTTGCCTACTCTCACTGATACACGACGGGCTGGTCCAATCAGCGCATGATTGCTCGGAAGGTGGATTACTCGTGACATTAGCCGAGTGCTGTCTGACGCATCCTTCCGCACCATTCGGAGCAACTGTTATACTGACTCAAGATCGCTTGCGTCTAGACGCCCTGCTTTTTGGAGAAAGTCCGTCACGGGTTGTCATCTCCGTTAAACCTGAGAATATTCAGCAGGTAAGAGAGTCGGTTGAACGCTTCGGAGTGCCGAGCATTGAATTGGGACAGGTCACTCCTGAAAATATGGATATCACTGTTCGTGGAAGCAGTAACCAGCCCGTGTCTCAAATAAGCCTGTCACTTTCTGAAATGGGAAATGCATGGCACCACAGTCTCGCACGCCAATTAGGAACAGAAACATCGTGATAATAGTGTGTCCCTGGATTTGTTTGACATTGTCGGCCCTGCTTGTTGATCAGGCGGGTCTGGCATATGTGAGGATCTCATGAGGAGGTTGCCCATTGTGCCAGCCATGCCTTCCTCAGACGGGTTTCATGAAGAATGTGCTGTCTTCGGGATTGCGGGGTCGAAGGAAGCCGCGAATCTGACCTACCTCGGCCTCTATGCCTTACAACACCGAGGGCAAGAAGGCTCTGGAATTGTTTCCTCCGATGGAGATCAATTCTTTCAAAAAAAAGGGTTAGGCCTCGTGGCCGATATTTATTCAAAGAAAACTTTACGGGAACTGCCAGGCACGAAAGCGATCGGCCACAATCGGTATTCCACGGCTGGCAGTGGACAGTTGCAAAATGTTCAACCCTTGACCGTCAATTTCGCATTTGGAAATTTGGCATTAGCCCACAATGGGAATTTAATTAACGCGGGTGTGCTTCGTAGTGAACTCGAGGCCTATGGCGCTATTTTTCAATCGGACTCCGATAGCGAGGTCATCATCCACTTAATCGCTCACTCAAAAGGGGATACCATCGTCAATCGGGTGATTGACGCACTCAGCTTGGTTCGAGGAGCCTTTTCGCTGGTGCTTTTAACTGATAATCATTTGATTGCGGCTCGCGATCCGTTTGGTTTTCGCCCGCTCTGTTTGGGGCGTTATAAAGGCAGTTGGGTTGTGGCCTCTGAGACCTGCGCATTCGATCTGATTGATGCCAAATTCGTCCGTGAAGTTGAACCAGGAGAAATCGTCGTCATTCAGGATTCCGAAATGACCTCCTATCATCCGTTTCTGGAACGGCCGCACGCACAATGTGTATTTGAATACGTCTATTTCGCCAGACCCGATTCGAAAATTTTCGGCCCACATGCCGTGTACCCGGTTCGCAAAGCCTTTGGACGTCAGTTGGCCAAGGAATGTCCAGCAGACGCAGACATGGTCATCCCGGTGCCCGATTCCGGTGTTCCAGCGGCGTTGGGCTATGCTGAAGGGATGGGATTACCATTCGAAATCGGATTGACACGCAATCATTACGTGGGAAGGACCTTTATTGAGCCGGAACAAGCCATTCGCCATTTTGGGGTGAGGCTGAAATTAAATCCGGTTCCGGATGTCTTAGAAGGAAAACGGATTGTGGTCGTGGATGACTCCCTTGTTCGAGGCACCACCAGCCGGAAGATTGTCAAAATGCTTCGGCAGGCCGGTGCTCGAGAAATTCACCTGCGCATCAGTTCCCCCCCGGTCATTGCCCCGTGTTTTTATGGCATTGATACGCCGACACAAAAGGAACTCATCGGGTCCAATCTCAGCATTGAAGAAATACGTCGTTATGTGACGGCTGATAGCTTAGGGTACCTTAGTCTAGAAGGCATGTTAGCAATGGCTCCCGGCTCTTCCCATCATTATTGCAATGCCTGTTTTACGGATAAATATCCCATCACGTTGACTAAAGCCGAGCAACTTCAACTCGGCTTATTCGAACCCGATCAAGTCTCTCGTTTCTAAATATTTTACCGTTTTGTTGCCGCCCCAAAAATTCGTGTGTTAGGCTTTTAGAGATGTGAAAGTTGACTCTCTGGGTATATGCCCAATGAGGCCCATGAACAGGAGGAACCTATGAAATGGAAAATTCATCAGGTACTAGTCGTAGCCATATTCATACTGAGTACGAGTCTTATCGTCCAAGCGGGAAGTTTTTTTAAAGTCGGGGAGTCCGCTCCCAATTTCTCACTGACGGGTCTGGATGGACAAACTCTTTCCCTGGACCAGTTTAAGGGTAAGGTGGTGGTCCTAGGCCTCTTTCATATTTGCGAGCCGTGTTTAATCCAAAGTACCAATCTGCAGATGGTGCATGAGGGCATAAAAGACAAGCCTGTGGCGGTAATCGGAGTCAATTCATCTGGCGATTCCCTGGCTGATGTCAGGGAATTTATACAAGGATTCCCTGTGAAGGTGACGTATCCCTATCTCCTAGACCCCGAGAAAAAAACAGACAAACTCTATGGCGGGGGAAAATTCATTCCCAATGTGTATGTTATTGATCAAAATGGCCTAATCCGTTGGCAGCGCGTAGGGAATTTCTTTACTGACGGCACATTAGCCGGACATGAAGCGATTCTGCAGGAAGTGGAGAAATTATTGGAGGCACCGCCTGCGCCCTCGACCATGTAGGGCGATGACTCTTTTTACGCATTCTTGAACCGATGTTAGGGCACAATGGACGAATTAGAAGACGGAAAACAAAAATTTCTGGAGATAGTGAAAACCCTGGATGCATCTGTGGAGGTGGTCATCCCTACCACTCCTTCGCGGAGCCTGTTACTCATCTCTCTGACTAAGGGGCCCAATCGTAAATTTATTACCGTCCATGAAGATGACATGTTAGACCTTCCAGAAGAACCTGGCGTTCAAACAAAAGTCACAACCCTTCTTCAAGAAACCCTGGAAACCTTATGAAAACCATTCTACCCAATATTTCTGAATGGTCCTGGTTCTCTGAAGAAAAACAGATTAATTTTAACGGACATTTATTAGCCGTGGGAGAACATCGGATATTAGTCGACCCGCCACCCATGAGCGCTGGTGATATGGCCATGACGCAGCGGGGAGGGTCCCCAGATTATATAATATTGACTAATCGAGATCATGAACG
This sequence comes from Nitrospirales bacterium, assembly GCA_039918695.1. Lineage (GTDB taxonomy): Bacteria > Nitrospirota > Nitrospiria > Nitrospirales > UBA8639 > Nitrospira_E. The sequence goes on from JBDSHB010000196.1 coordinate 3,464, forward strand.
GGAAGCGGCCAACTTCAGGAAAACCTTTAACTGTCAGGTAATGGCTCCGGAATTAGATGCCAAAGAAATGACCCTGCCCATTGATAAAACCTTCACAGACGGTGAATTGCTTCCAGGGGGAATTTGGGTCGTTCAACTTTCTGATCAAAAATCTCCCGGGGAAAGCGCCTTATTCTTGCAACAAGGCCAGGGGGTGCTAATTGTGGGAGATGGAATCATTGGGGATCCAGCAGGTGCCCTCCGGCTTCTACCTTTAGAGAAATATGACAACATCGTCCAAGCCCGTGAAGGTCTTCGTAGATTGTTAAAGTATACGTTTGACAGCCTTCTTGTTGGGGATGGCACTTCCATACTCACTGGGGCCAAGCCCGCACTCGAACACCTCTTGCTAGATAAATGAATCAATCAATATCATGAGAATGGCACGGTAGCTCTTTTTCCTGTTCTGTGACCCCGAGTGAATATGTATGGTCTGGTCTCAATCCGCCAATCTCAATTCTTTAGGCAATCAGCATTTTTCGAAAGGCTTTTATACCGAAGCTTTTCAATATTATGCGCAGGCCCTGGAGGTTGATCGTCAAAATGGAGACCAACGATCTTTGGCCACCACACTGGGGAACCTTGGTAATATTTGCGCTGTGAGTGGTCGCCGTGAACAAGCCAGAGCCTATTATAGTGAGGTGTTAGAACTTCAAAAAATTCTTGGTGATGATCGAGGGATAAGTACAACTTTAGCCAATTTGGGGAACCTTTCGGCCGATGCTGGCGAATGGGAACGAGCCCAGGCTTATTATTTAGAGGCCTTGGATTTAATGAATCATTTGTCCGATTATGCCGGAAAGGCGGTTTTACTTTCTGATTTGGGATTAGTCGCGAGGGAAACAGGCAAGGAAGAAGATGCGCTCGCCTACTATCAGGAATCATTAATCCTGATGCGCCGGGTCGGGAATGAAGCAGGGCAATCAGATGTTTTTCGTATGATGGCACGGTTATATTTGAGTCAACGACGATTTGAGGAAGCGCAATCCTGCACCTTGACCAGTCTGGATATCGCCAGGCGGCTGAAGGATGAACTCCGAATGGGCGGTGCGTGGTATGTTCTTGCCAGTTGCCATGAGGCCCAAGGCCAATGGAGCCAAGCAGTGCAATATTTACAAAAAGTCGTTCGTATAGACCAAAAATATCAATTACCAAAACTCACCGAAAATACCCAGCGGTTACATGCCTTAGAATCTCGGTTGAGCGCCACAACCGGACACCCGCATGAGTGAGTCTTCCACCCCGTCACCCCT
>JBDSHB010000197.1:0-4322 GCA_039918695.1 Nitrospirales bacterium
CCATATCAGCAATTTCCACTTTTCTTCCTGCATGTCGGGCCATTCATTTTCATTGAATCCTGGAGCCCTTTCTAGATTTTTCGGCTGAATATCCAGAGTCAAATACTCGCGATTCGGTTGATGTGCAAGCGAGGCCCAGGGCACAGCAAAAAGCTTATCCCCCATACCTAAAAATCCTCCAAAGGATAAAACGGCATACCCGACTTCTCCATTTCTCCCTATTACCAGTTCTTCAATCTGCCCAATGTCTTCGCCTTGCAGATTCTTGACGGATTTTCCAACCAGTTCACTGGCTTTGTAGGAATCCTGGTTTAAATTTGTAGCTAAAACCTCGGATAAGGGTGTGACGAGCAGGATGGAACCCAAGAAAATAATTAGAAGCGAAACTGGCATACAGACCTCCATGCTGTTGTCTGTTGTCTGGTCCATTGGGCAACCTTTATGAAAACCCCCTGGGAAAGCGGGTGCTTCCCTCACTATAAAAGGCCTAACGCACTGTCTAACATAGATGAATTAGGGCGGTCTATCAGGACTTTCTCTATTCGTCATTCTTGAAGCATTTTCCCGTTATCTAGAGGACGGAAGAAAAATCAACTTACATATTCAAGGGTTTTTGATAGTGGCCGATTCCACCGAAATCCGCTAAAAATGAGCAGGTTGATTCTGTCAAGGTGAAGGTGGAGGAGGCACAAATGATTTATCTTGTGACAGAGGATCAAAAATTTTTAGAAATGATGTTAGGGCGCTTGCGAAAAATTGGAAAAAATGCGCTAGGCATTTCACACACTGAAGAGTTGTGGATGCGCCTTCGTCAGACTTCTCCGGATATCATCATCCTGGATGGTAATTCCCCCTGTTTTGATGCCATGGAAATTTTGAAGGATTTGAAATCCGAAGGGTATAAAGGCCAAACCATTGTGTTGGGAGGTGCATCATCTGCCCCACTTGACCCTGAGATATCCCGGTTTAGAGCCATTCAAACAGCGGGTCGTCCTCTGGCTGTCAATCGAGTGTTGGGCGCAATCCGAATTGCTGGTGAACATCTAAAGACTGACCGGGGTCATTCATCCATGTCCAGGGCAGGAACCAATCCTGGTAGTCATGTTACTTCTCTTCCCACGTCGAACTGAGAACAAGATCTTCAAATACGTTGTAAAAATACCGATTAGCCCAAAGGAGAAATACCTTATGCCAAACACTAATGCATCATTTTCGCCGTTTTCTCGTGTAGATCAATTGAAACAGCAACTGGAAAAGTTAGAGAATCTCAGTCAGCCTCAGGTTGATACCAAAGAATTGGACCAGTTTGATCGTGAGACTGAAGAGATTTTGAAGCGTGTGGATGGAAGAGAAACCAAAATGGCCGCCTATAGTTTTGCCACCATGGCAGAGGCCGAAGCCCTGGTCAATCTTCCTGAGTCCGCTCAAGAGCCGACCTCCCGTGACCTGTTACAAAAGTCTCTCCAGCAAAGACGACAAGTGTTGTTGGGAATGGTCAGTGAAATGGAAAGTATGGAGGAAACAGAAGCTGAAGTGTTGACCGGAGAAGATCATGAAGGTCCCCCGCTGATGGGATAAATCCGAAGAAGAATCTGAGTGGCCCCAAAAACCTTGTTTTATCGAAGATAGCTTACCCCTTCCTGCCTGGATTTCATGCCGGTTTCGAATGAATACGCTGGCTCACACTTGGATTTTTTTGAACACACGAAACAGGCACAGAAGTGAGGGTAAGACCACAATCATTCCTGCTACCAACACGAACAGGAGCAATTCCAGTGTTGAAGGAGGGGCTGAGGTATTATAGATGGTCAAATCGGGTTTTATGAGATATGGATATTGCCCGAATCCCCATCCCCAGATAATAGCGGTGACATACCCGATGGCTGATGCCCGGGCGAGATGAAACCGATTCGTCCACAGCCCCGCGGTACTCCCTAGCATGCCTAATAGAGTCAGAATCAGAAACACCCATCCGGTTGAATTTTGTAACAATCCTTGGCCAATTCCAGGAGCGTAATTTTTGGTGAGGAGGAGGACCAGGATAGCCATCATGACTGACGCTGCAAGCGACCACAGAGCTTTGCGGCGAAACAGCCTTCTGAGAGCGGGAAACGGGGTTTCATGAATCAAATACGTTGATGCCAAAAAGGCAAAAAGTGTGATCGTCCAGATTCCCACTGCCAAAGGGAAAGGTTGAATCCATGTGAGCACAAACACTTCAACGAATCCCCCGTGAGGGTTCTGAAGGTTGCTTGAGGCCACTGTGCCAAGAATGATGCCTAAGAACATCGCCGTGATCAGACTGGAGAGACCGAAGAGCGTTCCCCAAAAACGATGGAGAGGAGACTTCTGGACATCATAACTGCGGAAAGCAAAAGCGGATCCTCGAAGTACAATGCCGGTGAGGAGCAGCGTTAAGGGAATGTGAAGTAATGTCGATACTCTGGCATAGGCAAGGGGAAAGGCTGAAAACAGAAGCGTGACGACCAGAATCAGCCACACGTGGTTTGCCTCCCAAATCGGTCCGATAGCAGTCGTAATTAATTGACGTTGCGCATGCGCTTCCGGCCCTCTGGCCAGGAGATACCATATGCCGGCTCCATAATCCGCTCCGCCCAACAGGACATACAAGGTGAGCGACATGAGAATGAAACCGGCGAGAATGTCCTCAAGACCGGGCATGGGTCTCCCTTGGAGGTGGACCACTCAGTTCTATTGTCTGTGGAAATACCGTAAGATGGCGATGTAAGAGCCAAAGAACAATTCCAGCCAAACCCAGATACAGCAGGGTAAAAAAGATAAGAGGCACGGTCAAACCTGGCATAGGGGTGACAGCGTCGGTGGTGCGCATAATTCCCACGATGATCCAAGGCTGCCGACCGACTTCCGTAACCACCCAACCGGATTCGATGGCAATTAACCCTAAAGGAGCGCAACCCACAAGGCACCGGAGAAATCCACGAGATTTCCATAGACACTTCTGTCTCCATATCTTCCAGAATCCCCACACACTCATAGCCATGAGGATAAACCCTGATGCGATCATGATTTGGAACGCTAGATGGACCACCACGAGCGGAGGCCAATTCTGGCGAGGAAAATCCATCAATCCCTGGACCGATGCCATGGGGTCACCATGGAGCAAGAGGCTGAGCCCATAGGGAATTTCAATTCCGTATGAGATCGTTGCGGTGGAGACATCGGGAATGCCTCCAATCCAAAATGAAGCTCCCGACGTGGTATGAAAATGCCCTTCGAGGGCTGCCAATTTAATCGGGCTGAAGGTTGCCACTGCGCGCGCGAGTAAGTCTCCACTCAGAGGTTGAAGGAGGGCCGCCAATCCCCCTGTGATCAGGGCAATTCGGAGAGCCTCTTGGTGAAAGGGATTTTCCGGTTGCCGAAGTAAGAAAAAAGCATGAATACCCGCCACAAGGAATCCAATTGCGACAAATGCCGCCAGAATCATGTGATGCGTTTCGTGAAGCCCAATCGGGTTGGTAAATGTGGCAAGTGGGGCAATCTGGACGGGCAGTCCATCGAGGAGCTGAAACCCGACAGGGTGGTTCATCCAACCATTGGCCAGCACGACAAAAAAAGCGGATAGGACACCACTCACCGTCACGATCACTCCGGACATCAGATGGAGATAAGGAGGAATTTTATTCCACCCATAGAGATAGATTCCCAAAAAAATGGCTTCCGTGAAGAATGCAAATCCTTCTAAGGAAAACAAGAGACCGATAATCGGCCCGGCCCAAGCCATAAAATTCGGCCAGAGCAGTCCGAGTTCAAATGAAAGCACTGTGCCGGACACGGCGCCAATGGCAAAAAGAATTGCGGTTCCCTTTGCCCATCGTGTGGCCAATTCACGGAAGATTTCACGGCCGGTGCGAATATATCGCCATTCTGCAATGACCATGAGGAACGGCATCGCCATGCCTGCCACGGCGAATATGATATGAAAACCAAGTGAAATCGCCATTAAGAGGCGCGCAGCCAGAAGGTTTTCAATCATCACAGGGTTCCGCTCACCAATATTGTTCTGGGTCGTCTCTCCAATTTCATCCTGCTCAAATATTTTTGGGAAATCCGATGTCCGATCAATCCTGGAGCCAGTCAGGTAAGCGATTGTGTTGAACTCTCGCTTCGAGGGCAATGGTGGGCCCTGGCCTGTTTGAGGGCATTGGCATACCATTCCAGTTCTTCAAAAAACTCTCGAGCTTTCTGATGAAACTTTTGATCAGTGGGCGTGCCATCTTCCTGAAAGGCGTCCTGGACATGGGGGATGGGGAACAAAGATGGAATACTCGACATCCCCAATT
>JBDSHB010000198.1:0-3661 GCA_039918695.1 Nitrospirales bacterium
TGAGTTGAAAACCCAGGAAGTGAAATACCTTGAGGAGTCGACCATTAAAATTTTGGATAATGTGCCTGACCCGGTCCTCATGGTCGGCCCGGACGAACAAATCGAATATTTAAATAACGCCTCGAAAGAAGCGTTTGCCGTCACCAACGGCGAAATAATCGGCACCCCACTGTTTCAAATTTTCGCTTTGGATCCCGCCACACAAGACCGCCTTAAACAAGAAATGCATGCTGTTCAAGTCACGGAGCCTCCATCTTCAGACAACACGAAGACCAATCTGTCCAACGCCGCAATGCAAGATCCCCTGGTTCCCACGAATTGGGCCCAAGCAGGCACCTATCGCCAGGAAATTCGAATCAATCAGCGAACGTTCCGGTACCGTTGGTTTGGTGTCCAGGCCCGACCGGGAAGGGAGCCAAGTGCCGGATTGGTCCTACGAGATACGACGGAAGAAAGTATCCTTCAGGACCGGGTCATCCAAGGGGAAAAATTGGCTAGTTTGGGCGTTCTCAGTGCCGGGATTGGACATGAACTCAATAATCCTTTGGTCGGAGTCATTGGATTAGGCGAAGCGATACAAGAGGAGACAAACACCGAGCAAATCAAAGAATATGCCCGGGGCATCGTTCAACATGGAAAACGTATGGCTTCCATCGTTCGGGACTTTACGGGTCAATCCGGAAAGAAATTGACTGAAGGGCAAACGCTTATTAACCTCAATGAACTGTTGGAGCAATCTCTGACTACGGTCAAGGATCTCTTCCCATCAGCCCCGGTTGATATTCAGACTCACCTGGGGGCCATCCCCCCCATTCAAGGAAAACGCTTGGAACTCGGCCAAGCCTTTACCAACATCATCACCAATGCTTTTCAATCGATGAAACAAGGCGGGAAGCTTGATATTTCGACGGAAACGTCAGGACACGAACTGGAAATCCGCATTCAAGACACGGGCACCGGTATCCCACCAACTCATCTGCCAAGAGTCTTTGATCCCTTTTTTACCACGAAGGGACAGGGAGAAGGATCGGGCCTTGGACTCACCGTTGCCTATCGGATTATCAATAAATTAGGCGGACACATTCGAATGGAAAGTGAAGAGAGCCGGGGTACGACCTGCTTCATTACCTTACCCGTCTCGAATGCCCACCTGGCAAAGGAAAGGAGTTCGACGTCATGACAAACGTACGAAGTAGCAGGACCGGCTTATCGATGCTTTTTCTTTCGACCCTACTCATTGGAATATTCCCTTTATCATCTTTGCAAGCAGCTAAATCCAATGCCATGAAAAATCTGTCACCGGAGAAAGTGGCAGACTTTATCCATGCCATCGTGGAGGCGGACCGCCATGTCTACACGACGCATATCGTGAAGAGAATGCAGGAGCAAGGCGTCGTGATGGCGCGAGAAGATTGGGAAAACAAAAATGCCATTCCCCTTCCTGCACAGTTCCTCCATATTTCCAGTAAATTAGTCGCGGAATCAGGCCACGGCATTCGATTTCGTTTAATAAGTCTGTGGCCAATATATCGAAGGAATGGCCCTGCAACGGATTTCGAACGAAAGGCCTTGGAACAACTTTCGCTCAATTCCGATACACCTCAACGTGGAATTGTTTCTACCGGAAAAAAACGCTTATTTCAGGCCATTTATGCCGACAAAGCGATTAACGATACCTGCACGACGTGCCATAATGCTCACCCCTTAAGTCCCAAGCGTGACTTCAGCAAGGGCGACGTCATGGGGGCAATTGTCATCACCATTCCTTTAGAAGATTAAAGTCGGGCACACGTGCTGCAACAGGCTCCATTCTTCACACATCCGATTGTACGGAACCTCTTTTACACGTATTGCTTCGTCTCCCGTTATTTCCGGGGATAGGTAGGAACTTGTTACGATTTCTCATTGTCCAAATTTTGATTGGACTAGCCCTTACGGCTCCGGCTTTGGGCTTTGACAATCAATCCTCCTCTTCTCCATCCATTCCCATGGATATTGGGAATATCATCCAGGACATTCGCGAACTGAGTCATCCATCGTATCAGGGTCGGCAGGCCGGCACGAATGGTAGCTTGCAGTCGGCCAACTATCTGGTCGATCGATTCCGATCTCTCGGCTTACAGCCGGGCAACCACTTTCCCAAACACGAACAGTATTTCAGTTGGTTACAACAACGGTCCCTGACTGCGGTTCAAGTGCTTGAGCCGGCGACAATCACCCTTTCTCTGGTTGACTCGGGCCAACCGTCAATGACCATGTCGCTTGTCCCTAGGGAAGAGTTTCTTCCAATCCTGGATTCTCCTTCCACCAGAACCACAGCCAGAGTCGTCTTTGTGGGATACGGCATTGTCGACCCTGCCCGAGGAATAGATGAGTACCAGGACATGAATGTCGACAATCGCATCGTCCTATTTCTCCGGGGGAAACCCCCTACATACCCGGGGTGGGTCACGCATGAAGAAAAAGCGGCAATCGCCAAAGAAAGAAACGCGGTAGGCTATTTGACGGCAACCGGTCCACTGCTTGGTCGTTATGAAGCCCGAAAAGGTCTGGGACAAGGTCCTCTGGCCATCTACGGGGAGAAACCCGATAACCGCCCCATCCCTGGGGCATGGATACATGGGAAAATTCTTGACCAGGCTTTGAAAGCAGCCAATGACTCGCTCGAAGCCCTGCAACAAACCGCCAACGATATCGGGACATTTCGTAGCAGACCACTTCCGCTTCTGGTCCAATTCCAGTGGGAAAGCCACAGTCAGCCCGGAACGCTGACCAATGTCATCGGCATAGTACCGGGTCGCGATCTGGAACTACGCAAGGAACTCATTCTTATCGGTGCGCATCGCGACCACTTTGGCCAACAAGCCGGCTTGCTTTTTCCTGGAGCCGATGACAATGCATCTGGAACATCAGTGATGTTGGAATTGGCCAGAATGCTCTCCCAAAGCGCAACCGCACCCAAACGGACCATTCTCTTCGTGTCTTTTGACGGCGAAGAACGAGGCCTATTGGGATCGACGCTCTATGTCAGCCATCCGGTGTTTCCATTGGATCGAACAGTCGCCATGATCAATCTCGATCATCTGGGAGCGGGTGATGGAAAACTGACGATTGGAGTCACTCGAATGGATAAGACGCTGGCTCAGCAAGCGGCCGACCAGGCGGGATTGGGCGACAATATTCAATTGTATGGATATTTCCCCGGGGGAGATCATGTCCCATTTTTTGAGGCGGGGGTGCCGACCGTGACAGTCGTCAGCAGCGGCAGACACCCCCATTTCCATCAACCGTCTGATACCCTAGAGTCCATTCAACCTGAAAATTTGGCAATCGCTACCAAATTTCTCTTCTCACTAATTACCCTGTTAGCCGACAACCCTCAGACAACCTGTCGTCCTAAGCTTCCCGCGAAGGAACTGTGTTCAGAGTAAAGGTATCTAGTCTTTGCCAAATCCTTTGGGGAAAATGTTCTGAGGTTGCCGATTGGCTTACCATGATATGGCCTCACCAAACCTTCCCTTCCTCCATTCCTTCACTACCCGAATTTCCTCAGCAATTCTCACAGGGTGAATGCAGATTTTTACCACACATTTCCCCCTGTCCTTTTATTCTTTTTCTTGTTTCACTTTTTCGACTGTCTTTTCTTTGATCACCTCAATTT
>JBDSHB010000199.1:0-4914 GCA_039918695.1 Nitrospirales bacterium
CCACCATAAGGACCCATGCATCTCCATAGTTGCGGGGATTTTGGATGGCAGCTCCATTAGAGAGTTGCAGGTTCAGGTCTTTGAACCCTGACCAATCCGCATAGTCGAGATCGACTTCGACCTTCCACTCATGTTGAGTGTTCCGAATAGGCCATGCGGCGATGGCCCACGTATAAATATCAGGGAGTTCAATGTTCGTGGCTGCACCGGCGAGTCGGGTTCCACCGGCTAAAAAATCTCCTTTGAGGTCCAAATTTGGTCCGTTTCGGTAGACAAATGCGAGATTGACGAGTGGATTGCCGTCCTGATTGCGGAAGGGTGTCCAGAGGACACTGGCGTTAAATCCTAGCGCGGTATCCTTCCCATTGGCTTCAAGGCCTGTTCCAGCGGGTATACCAAACGCATTGCCTGGGGCCGCATTCTGTTGAATCTCTGCCTGACCTTCTCCCAGAAAACTGGCAAACGTATAAATATCCAGCCCGCCCCCAACAGAGATATAGTCATTGAGCTTGTAGGCGAGAGTGGGCTTGATATCGATAAGGGGAAGGGCCGCACTCGTGAGTATGGGAGAAATCAGGCTATCATCGGGGTAATCGACTTTCAGCGCATACGGGGTGGTCACCCCAATTCCTACGGTCCAATTCGGGAGATTGTCGAAGCCTAAGGCAGGAAGGTTCGCCGTGAGAAATAATGTGCTGGGTGGGGGATTGGCGATCGTTCCACCAACACCACCTTTCACGTTTGGTCCCAGGTCGCTTTTGAATCGAACCGTGCCTCCGATCAAGAGGGTCCCCGCATAAAATTGTATGCCTTTCAATTGAGTCATGCCCGCGGGGTTATAGTGGAGGGCTGACGCATCATCGGCTTGGGCGGTGAAGGCAGCGCCTTGGCCCGTAGCCGAAGCGCTATGATCGAGGATACGAAATCCTTCAGCACGGACTGTTTGAGAAATGATGACGGTATTGAGGAGCCCAAGGATGAGGCTAAAAAAGACCAGGCGGCAAAAGATCAATGTCGTCACGTCTCCTCCTTGAGAACGGGAACCGATCAGAAATTCCTGGGAAGTCTATGAAAAACAAGAGAAGATAGCAATCTTGATCAGGGATGAGCAACGAGTGACAATAGGGGAACGTGACGCTTCCCGACCGGTGATCGCGGACTTCCTCTCTATTTTGGGAAGAAGTTCGATTCATGCAAGGGGATTCCGTTTACAAAGTCGGACAGGTGAATGTTGAAAAGGAGAATGGCATGCGGGTGAAAAAACTGTTGCATACGCGAATGCGGGTGAGTGACATGGAGCAGACGCTGGGCTTTTATCGAGAGGTCCTTGGTCTGGAAGTCGTGGAGCAAAAGGTGTCGCCACGGGGATCGCATCTGGCATTTTTGGCTGTCCCCAATAGTGAGGAACTGATTGAGTTGTGCAGTTTTCCGAGTAGCGGGGCTGTCAAGGTTCAGGAGGATCTTGTGCATTTGGCCTTTGAGGTGGAGGATTTGGAACAGACGATTCATGAACTTCAAGTCAAAGGTGTGCCGATCACGGATGGCCCCACCCAATCTTCATCCGGCAGCCGGTTTATTTTTATCGATGCGCCGGATGGCTACGAAATTGAGTTGATAGAACGACCAGAGGGAGTCGCCATCGTCTGACCATCAGGTGCCAAGACAAGAAGTGATGGACATACACACACCTACGCCGCAGGTCCTCTCTGACCAACCAGGTCGCTTGAGCGGAATATTAAATAATCTTCCCAAGCAACCAGGGGTCTATCTCTTTAAGGATGGACGAGGCGACATTATCTATATTGGAAAAGCTGCCGTGTTATCCGACCGGGTGCGATCGTATTTCCAACATGGGGCCGATCTGACACCTAAAAACCGGGTGTTGTATTCGCAGATTGCGGATTTGGAAACCATCGTCACTCATTCGGAATTCGAAGCCCTCCTGTTAGAAAGCAATCTCATCAAACGTCATCGTCCCCGATTCAATGTGGTCCTTCGGGACGATAAACAATATCCCTATCTCCGGTTGCCGATTCACGAAGATTTTCCGAGGCTGTCTATTGTTCGCCGGGTCAAGCAGGACAAGGCGTTATATTTTGGCCCGTATGTTCCTACAGGGGCCATGCGCGACACCCTGAAAGTCATTCGCAAGGTTTTCCCCCTGGCCACCTGCAAAATCGACATTAATGGGACCGCTGAGCGGGCATGCCTGGAATTTGAAATCAAGCGATGCATGGCCCCTTGCACAGGAAATCAGACGAAGGAGGACTATCATCAGATTGTTAAACAGGTACGTTGGTTTTTAGAGGGACGAGACACCGAATTGCTTGAGTCATTGCGGTCAGGCATGCAGGAAGCGGCTGAGCGGGAAGAGTATGAAGAAGCCGCGCGTCTTCGTGACCAGATAGGGAACATTGAGCGGATGCTAGCCAAACAACGGGTGGCGCAAATCAGCGCACGGGAGCAGGATATTTTGGGATTGGCTAGACTTGGTGGGGCAGTGGATGTGCAGATGCTGTTTGTGCGAGGCGGCTTGTTAATCGGCCGTCGGGATTTTTTCTGGTCTGACGCTCACGGCGTCACTGATGAGGAATTGGTGCGGTCGACGCTTGAACAGTTTTATGCCAAATCAGTCCTTCCCCCCAAAGAAGTGTTGCTTCCCGTGGGATTTGATGATCTATCGCTAGTCCAGCGGTGGTTGTCTGAGAAAAAAGAGGAAACCGTTCGTGTGCTGGTTCCGGAACGAGGAGCAAAATATCAATTGCTCCAGCTCGCACAGGAAAATGCCGCGGTGGCTCTCAAGGAACATCTTCGCGTTCAAACCGATTCCAGTGAGGCTGTGGAAGAGCTTCAGACGATCTTGGGGTTACCACAGATTCCGGCTCGCATTGAATGTTTTGATATTTCCAATACCATGGGAACCCATTCAGTGGCCTCCATGGTGGTCTGGGAGCAGGGCAGAATGAAGAAATCAGACTATCGGCGATTTCGCATAAAAACAGTGGAGGGAGCCAACGACTTTGCCAGTATGCATGAAGTGGTGAAACGCCGATACGGGGGATCGTTGGCCAATAAACCAGGAAAAACGCTGCCGGAGCCGGACCTGGTGGTGATCGATGGTGGAGCCGGACAATTAGGCGCGGCCATGGAAGCGATGGCGGTCGTTGGTCTTTCCCACATCTCCATCTGCGGCCTCGCCAAAGCGAAGGGTGAAAAAGACGAACGGATTTTTCTGCCGGGTCACAAGACTCCCATCATCCTGCCCCTCAAATCCCCCGCCACACGGCTGGTCCAGACCATCCGAGATGAAGCCCATCGCTTTGCGATCACCTTCCACCGCAAACTGCGTGGCGAGGCGATGATTCCAATTCATCCCCTTCGTTCGACCAAATCTTCGAAAGCCGTATCCTAACAGGGTGTTGAAAAAGTCCGCCAGTGGCGTTCTCGGCTCTTTGTCGTGCTCACGTACTCACTCGTACGCTCCGCCCGCCAAAGTGCCTGCGGCCTTACTGGACGGGCCTTTTTGAACGCCCTGTCATCTTCGATGAGAATCGGCACCATGTTATGTTGAGGCGGCTCCTCCAAAGATGTATGAGCTTTTCAACAGTCTGCTAGTGATGCTTGTCACGTTCTTTATAAAGTGACTGGTTTTAAAAATGAGGTCTGATAAAAACTAACATCAGATATGAAATCAAGGACAAGGGGGAAAGGGTGATCCCGGGGCGGAAGCCCTGAAGGAAAGGCCACAGCCTGCGATCTGGTACCTTTTTGACAAAACTCTTTGATGTAGTTACATTTGTAGTTGAAGTGTTAAATGATCTTTGAATGGGATGATGACAAACAGGAAGGCAACCTTGATAAGCATGGGGTGGACTTTCTGGATGTCGTGCGGATTTTTGCCAATCCCGTGCTGGAATGGATCGATACCCGACAAGACTACGGAGAAGAACGAACGATCTCCATCGGGTTTACTGAGGAAGACTACTTTGTCGTAGTTTCAACGTGGCGTAGGGAGAGACGCCGGATTATTTCTGCATGGAAGGCCGGACGAGATGAAAAAGAAAAATATCATGACCATCACGCTTGATGAAGCGATGAAGACGAAAGGGAAAACCCGTAAGGATGCCCCTCCGGGACCAGCCTTACCTGATGATTTTTGGAAACATGCGAAGGTGGTGTATCCCGAATCCCCCAAAGAACAAATCACGGTTCGGCTTGATGCCGATATTCTGGAATGGTTTAAAACCCAAGGGCGAGGCTATCAAACGCGGATGAATGCGGTGCTGCGGTCCTATGTTGATGCCCACAAAAACGAACCGACCGCCAAACGCTAAACCCACGTCTTATTTTTCATAAGATACATGATCCGACAAATTCCCAATTCCGGGCGACAGACTGTTTTCTTTCACGATATTTGGCCTACCCTAGGGTCCATTGCCCATTTAATTTCATTGCGTAACCAAACCTAGTATCCCTATGCCGCCGCCTTTCCGGAGGCATCTCTATAATCTCACATTCAAAATTCCCAAAATTCCCCATATTATTTCGGCATACCTGAACTAATACACCTTCAAAAATATTAATGAGGGTGGTGTTCACCTGCTCCATAAATGCCGAAATCGATATTTTTTCTTGTGGGGTATGATTGTGTATAAGTTCAATCGTCGGTGGATCAAAATTTCCTTCGGGTATTAAAGTGAAATTTAAAATAACCGTTCGTTCTGTTTCTTTTGGGTGCTCATCTCCATTTCTGAGATTTCTAAGAAACTTCAAAGCCGTTGCAACATCATCAAAAATTTGCACAAGGTCAGATTTTTCGCCATGTTTCTCTGTAATCGAAGCCTTTAGGTTTTCAAGTGTCTTTCTGTCGTTACCTGCACTATAGGCTAGCTTAAAAATTTCAATAATTAGCTC
>JBDSHB010000200.1:0-3521 GCA_039918695.1 Nitrospirales bacterium
TTGGGCGTTTTTTTTTGGTCGAGTGCGAGGCAAGGGGTGATGGGGCTCAGGGAACTGACGTTTCTAGCCGACAACTTACCGAAGCGAACGGTTTAGGAATTAGGTAAGAACAAAGAAATAATTCTCCATTATTCGAGGAGTGAACGGTGGGGAAGTGGCAAAGGCGCCACTGCTCGGGCAAGGCGGAACAATCCGGCCTTAGGTCAGGCAGTTGGTGCTTTTTTATTGTGCGGATTTCGGAATAACAGGATAAGGAGAGAGTCATGCATATGGTGGATGTCGAACGGATGGTTCAGTTGGCAGAGAAAAAAGTGGGGTACTTCCGAAGTAATCCCATTGGGTATCTCGTCTTATCCGCCCTGGCAGGTATTTATCTCGGGTTTGGGATTTGTTTGATCTTCAGTGTGGGTGCTCCATTTTGGGCCGATGGATCAGCCGGGTTTAAATTAGTGATGGGCGTGTCCTTTGGCATTGCGCTGACGCTCGTCATCTTTGCGGGCTCGGAACTGTTTACCGGAAACAATATGGTCTGTGCCCTTGGTGCTTTGGCCAAAGCCATCACCATGAAACAGGTCGGTCAGATTTTTTTCTGGTCGTTTGTGGGCAACCTGGCCGGATCACTCGGATTGGCATGGTTGGTCGTACAATCGGGGGTGATGGGACAGGAGCCTCAAAGCGATCTGCTGCTCAAGGTGGCCGCGCTGAAAATGAACCTCCCGATGTGGGAGCTGTTTATCCGCGGGATTCTCTGCAACTGGCTCGTATGTTTGGCGGTGTGGACGGCAGCCCGCACGACCAATGATGCCGCGAAGATCATGCTGATATTTTGGTGTCTCTTCGCATTCATCGGAAGCGGGTTTGAACATAGCATTGCCAATCAATCGCTCTTGGGCATTGCCTTGTTTCTCCCGCATGGCCCAGATATATCGTGGGCAGGTTTTATGTGGAATCAGATGTGGGTCGTGTCGGGCAATATCGTCGGTGGAGTCGTGTTTATGGGGGGAGCCTATTGGGTCATCAGTCCTGTTCGTGGGTGGATCAAGAAAACAGAAGTCGTAGTGGAAGGTGTATCACCTGAATCGTCCCGGAGGATCCATGTACCAGCGGAGGGGGAGTTGTTGTCTCAGTCCTTGGCGGTTGTTCGGGAGAATTAGGAAATAGAGCAGGTCGTGTGACTGAATCGAGAAAGGAACGGGAAAGGATTCTGATGAATAAGATTGAGGTGCTCAAAGGCGAAAAAGACGGGTTGGACATCAAAGAGGATATTGCCCGATATGCCGAATTGGGGTGGGAGGCGATCCCGGATGAAGATATTCAACGGCTGAAATGGTATGGACTTTTCCTTCGAAATCCCACGCCCGGTTTTTTTATGATCCGAGTCCGCATTCCAGGAGGAAGAACCACCTCGGCCCAATTACGCACATTGGCGCATCTCGCCAACACCTATGGAAATGGCGTGTTGGATCTGACGACCCGTCAGCAGTTTCAGTTAAGGCAACTGAGGATTGAGCATGTCCCAGAAGTCTTTCGTCAAATGGAAGAGGCGGGCCTCTGTTCGTTGCAAACCGGCATGGACAATGTCCGCAATATCATGACTTGCCCGGTAGCCGGGTTAACCACGCAAGAGCAACTCGACGCAACAGACCTGGTGAATCGGCTGACAGAAGCACTGGTAGGACATCGGGCCTATTCGAATCTTCCTCGAAAATTTAATCTGGCCATCACCGGCTGTCTCGACAATTGTTTACACCTTGAAACACAAGATCTGGCACTGGTTCCCGCAGTGGTGGAGGGTCAAGACGGAGCGATCATCGGGTTTAACCTGTTAGCGGGGGGGAAACTCGGATCTGGGGGGTACCGCATTGCCACCCCGCTTGATGTGTTCGTCACCCCCCAGGAAGTGGTGGCGGTGACCGGAGCCATCCTTCGCGTCTTTCGCAATCATGGATGCCGGGAATCCCGCACAACAGCAAGGCTGGCTTTTCTGTTGGATGACTGGGGTGAAGAACGGTTTCGTATGGAAGTCCAGCGTGAAGTGGGATGGGAATTATCGCGATCGGGAACCGATTCACGGAAGCACTCGGTCAACGATCATATGGGCGTCTACCGGCAAAAGCAGTCGGGCTTGAACTATGTGGGGCTCAAAATTCCTGTCGGACGTATTCAGGCCGATGATTTACAGGGAATAGCCGGCCTGGCTGATACCTACGGCACGGGGGAACTCCGCCTGGCAGCCAATCAAGCGGTCATCATGCCCAATGTTTCGGACCGCGTGTTGGGAGACCTGACGGAAGAGCCTCTATTACAACGCTTTGTCTACAATCCCACGCCGGTACAAAAAGGCCTGGTCAGTTGTGTGGGCAGCGACTACTGTAATCTCGCAGTCATTGAATCCAAAAGCCGGGCGGTGGAAACAGCCAAACGTCTCGAAGCGATGATCGGCACGGAGATGAAACCCATTACCATGCATTGGTCGGGATGTCCCGCCGGCTGCGGCAATCACCTCGTGGCCGATGTGGGCCTGTTAGGGAAAAAGGTCAGGATCAAAGGTCAGATCGTCGAGGCCGTGGATATCTTTGTCGGCGGCCGGTCCGGTCCCGATCCCAAACCAGCAGTGAAGTTGTTAGAGGATGTGCCGTGCGACAAGTTGCCGGAAGTCTTAAGTGGGATCCTGCCATTTCATTCTCGCGAAAAAATGCATCGCACGAAGGCCAAGTCTATAAGTAAACGTAGCCTACCTCGGCGTGCCATTGAGCCAGAAAAGCCAATCAGCGGAAGGAGCGAAACGGCCGCGGCTTTTCTCACGTCAACAAGTATGAATTAAGCCACAACTTGTTTGGAAATCTCCTCCATCCATTGGGTGGACGTTCCACGGGTTCAACGGTATTCTGGTATTGTGCCCACATGGATTGTCTTTTTAACAAATGATTAAACTTCTCGCCAAACTACTTCGTGTTCTGAATTCCGAAACCAAGCCGGGCCAACTCTCATTGGGGTTGTGTTTTGTGATGATCGTAGGACTCACTCCACTTTTTAGCTTGCACAACGTCTTTGTGCTCCTGCTGGTATGTATTCTGCGTGTGAATATATCGGCTTTTCTGTTGGGGCTGGCGCTGTTTACCGGGATTGCCTTTCTTCTTGATCCGCTCTTTCATCTACTTGGGCTGGCCGTTCTGACCGCTCCATCGCTTGAAGGGTTTTGGACCTCCCTCTATCAATCGGTGTGGTGGCGATTGGAGCATTTCAATATTTCTTTTGTGATGGGCAGCCTGGTGTTTTCTGTTGCGATCTTTGTCCCTGTTCTTCTGCTTTCGAACCTCCTGATTCGTCGCTATCGACAACATGTCATGGCCTGGGTACAAAAATCCCGGATTATGCAAATGTTTAAAGCCAGCAAGTTATATCAGACCTATGCAACCTTTTCGTCATGGAGGCCTGGCTGATGACGAAATGGATTCGGTGGTGGGGGCTAGGGGCATTTGTTGTGTTCGCAGGCATTTTAGGTTGCGTGTGGATATTGT
>JBDSHB010000201.1:0-5985 GCA_039918695.1 Nitrospirales bacterium
TAAATGCGATCGTGGAAGCCAGTGCCAAGGAAGAGGAAGATGCGATGGTCACCTTTGATCGTATTCGAGCGAGTGCCGGGAAGATGGCCGGCCGTCACCCTGAGTCCTCGACTCGGACAAGAATGAACAGGCCTGATCGTCCGAAGCCGCCTCGGTTAACGGAATCTTGGTTCTGCTGCGCTGAGCCCACAAACCAGCAATTTAAACCCTTGCTGACAAAGGGGCATGGGGAAATCTAGCAGCTTGTGAGAAAACGATGTCGGCTAGCTGAAGCCTCGATGGTCCGCAAGTGTGACACAATAGAAGAACGCTCGCGCAGAATGCTCAAAATGGCCGTCCAGTCCTGTCCTGCGGCCCTCCAAGGGAAGGCCGCAGCAAGTGAAGGCCCGAGGCGTACCTTCTGGGTACTGGGTAAGTTGAGGGTCTGAACGAGGCGAGAACAACGCTGGCTGATTTTTCTAGCATCCTGCAAAAATGGCTGGGTAGAATCACATATATTGTTGAGAAGGGAATGAGAAGTGGAAGCTGAACTCAAAAAACAAGGCACGAAGATACAGGAACTTTTAGGATTAAAGGTCCCGGCAGTGGCCATCGCGTTTCGGGACACGGCACCTGCGGGCATTCCACGGGTCACTGCTCCCGCACCGGCAGGATGTGGCTATTGGAAGCTCGCAGCTGAGGGCCAGGCCTTCTATACGGAAGGATCCGATCATTTTGGCTGTCCGGTCGGAGCCCATACCCACGGTGTAGAACTGCCACTCCAGGTCGCAACGGAGCTGAGCGGCCTGGTACAAACGATGGTAGACATGCAGTACCTCACGATGAAAGAAATTCCGATGATCCCCCATCGACAGGAGACCTTTCACGTGGCCGTCTATGCGCCACTCACACAGGCCACTTTCACTCCGGACGTGGTGCTGGTTCGAGGGACCGTCAAGCAGCTGATGCTTCTGGCAGAAGCGACACAGGCAGCGGGCGTACCCGGCGGAAGTGCGACCATGGGAAGGCCGACTTGCGCCGTGCTGCCGGAATCACTGCAGTCGGGACATGCGGCGACCAGTTTTGGCTGTATTGGAAATCGCGTCTATACCGGACTCGGGGATGATGAGGGCTATTACGCCATTCCCGGTGCCAAGGTGGCCGACGTCGTGGGTAAGTTGGCAGTCATCACCGAGGCTAATCGTCAGTTGGAAGTGTTTCATCGATCACGCCTGTAAATATTCGCTCCAACTGCCTCCTGGTAGGAAGTGGAAAAACCATAGAACCGCCTTATCGTACCCTCTCTCCTGATATGTTGAGGATTTAAACGATGCAAGCAGGAAGCTCGTGGAATCTTTCAGGATCTTGTTAAGAAATCACGATGCCAAGACTCCTCCTGCTCTTGCCAACCACCACCTATCGGGCAGAGGCGTTCCTCGAGGCAGCCCGGCGGGTGCAGGTATCTGTAACTATTGGGATAGAGCGGGTTCCTGAAAGCCTTCCCGTCGCGTCGGACGATGTGTTGTTGCTCGATGTTCGACATCCACAGACAGCAGCCCAGACCGTAGTCGAATTTGTCCGACATCACCCGATCGATGCGGTGATCGGAGTCGACGATGTGACCGCCGTCACGGCTGCTAACGTGGCGGAGGCAATAGGATTACCCCATAACTCTGTCGCGTCCGTCACGGCCGCCAGAAACAAGCGGCAGATGCGGGAGTTACTGTCCCGACAGGGCATTCCTGTTCCTAACCATAAGGTATTCCCCCTCAACGGTGATTCAAGAGCCTTCGCAAAACAGGTGGCCTATCCCTGCGTCGTAAAGCCTCTCATTCTTTCCGCCAGTTGTGGAGTGATTCGTGCCAATGACGAGCAGGAGTTTGAGAATGCCTTCCACCGGGTGGGCACCCTCCTCATCAACTTAAATCTGGCAGCAGTGGACGAACAGGCCCGTTGGATCCTCGTCGAAGATTTTGTTCCGGGGATCGAAGTGGCGTTGGAGGGTTTGCTCACAAAGGGAGTCTTCCAGCCACTGGCCATGTTCGATAAGCCTGATTCGCTCGACGGCCCCTATTTTGAAGAGACGCTCTATATCACCCCTTCCCGTCTCTCCTCAGACCTACAACAGCAGGTTGTCGACTGCGCAGATCGAACGGCGAAGGCACTCGGACTACAGGAAGGGCCGGTGCATGGGGAATTCCGCCTGAATGAGAAAGGGGTATGGGTTATTGAGATGGCGGCACGAGCCATCGGCGGTCGATGTTCCAGTACGCTGGACTTTTCAGCAGGCATATCGCTCGAAGAACTGATCCTCCGTCACGCACTCCGGATGCCGCTCCCACCACTCATCAAGCAACCCCAGGCGTCGGGAGTGATGATGCTTCCAATTCCCTATAGCGGGAGGCTGCATGAAGTGAGAGGGCAGGCTGAAGCCAAGGCGGTACCGGGAGTTGTCGAACTGACGATAACGGCAGAGCCTGAAGAAGAACTCATTCCACTTCCGGAAGGGACGCGCTACTTGGGCTTTCTCTTAGCATGGGGCAAGACACCGGAGGATGTGGAACGTTCGCTTCGTGAGGCTCACCAACGATTGACGGTCGTCATAAGCGCCTCACCACCGGCAACCGACAGATCGCCATCACCTCACTCAAGAGCCATGAGATTTTGAATGCAACCAACCAGGATACGCCAACATGGCGTTCTCTAGCTTGGTTTCTTCTTCACCTCTGTGGTCATGCTCCGTGACCACTCATCCAGGCTCTTCCCCTGTGCCGGCACGTCCGGGAGCTCAGTCATATCGTGCACCCATGCGCCATTCACGGTCTCACTATCGTCGGAAATGGACTTCTTGATGGCCTCAACCTCCTTGTCGAACCGTTCGGGGGCTTGCTCAAGGATGCGCCTGATCTTCCACTTCGTCGTCGGCTTACCTTCTGCATCCAAGTCACAGGCGTAGTGGACGATATCCACCTTTCCGCTCTCAAGGATCCTGGACAACATCCGATATGTCACGCCTGTACTCGACTGAATAAGCGCAGCCTTATAGAGACGCTGACATTTGTCCGGATCCACATCCAACGCTGTGAGATCCTCCATGGCCTTGGCGGCGACTGCTGGCGACGTATCAACCTCTCCCATAGTCGTATTCCTCCCTGCAAGGGTTTGAATCTGATGGCAAAGCACCAGTCTTGAACCTACCAGACAATTCTGAAACAGGGCAAGACGAAGGGCAAATCTTTGATCGTAGTCAGGCAATGATATCGGCCTCTCACAACAGCTGGGGACTCGGCGGACCGTCGAGGCCTAGCTGAAAAAACTTTGCTCCATTGGCGCTTGGCGTCAGAGAAGTCAGACTGGCATATCTCCTTCTTTTCGAAATTGGCCATAAAGATCTTCTGCAACCAATGCATTCCCCGGAATTTTTGGTACACCTTCATGGTCATCATTTTGTTGGCTTTTGAGCAATTCAGGATACACTAGGAGATTGGATTCAAATGAATCTGGTGAAATTCGAGACCTGGAGAGGAGAGAAGGATGGATGAGGCCCCTGGGATGATTTTTTCTTGCGCGCTGGATGGGACCGGGGACGCCCGGGAATTGACCTGGCCGGAAGTGAAGACGTGGTCGTCACAAGAAGAAATCTTGTGGGTTCATTGTGATCGAACCCATGCAGATATCCAACAATGGCTCCAAGAGAAAAGTGGCATCAACCCCCTTGTTGTCGATGCCCTCCTGGCAGAAGAAACGCGTCCACGGTTCACTATTTTTGATGATAGCTTTCTCCTGATCCTCCGCGGCGTCAATTTCAATCCCGGTGCAGAACCCGACGATATGGTCTCTATTCGGCTTTTTGTTGACGCCTTTCGTATCGTAAGCGTCCGGCATCGTCCGGTCATGACTATCCAGGATATTCATGCCAGCTTCGCAAACCACAATGGCCCCATATCCCCAGGCGATTTCCTTGCGGTGTTGACTGACCGATTGATGGAACGGATGGCCCCGGTCATTGGCCAGCTGGACGAAGAAATCGATGACATCGAAGATCAGATGTTTGAGCAGGCCAGCCACCAGCTTCGCAGTCAGCTTGGTATCTTGAGACGTCAGGCCATATCACTCCGCCGGTACATCGCCCCCCAACGAGAAGTCATCTCCCAACTCCAGCTCGCGCCAGTCACGTGGCTGAGCTCACCGCAGCGGGCCAAAATCCGCGAAGTGGCGGATTATCTCATTCGCTATGTCGAAGACCTTGATGCAGCCCGTGAGCGTATGGGAGTCATGCAAGAAGAACTGACGGGAAAATTATCCGAGCAGATGAACAAGACCATGTATATTCTCACCGTCCTAGCCGGAATTTTTCTCCCCATTACCTTTGTGACCGGTCTTCTGGGAATCAATGTCGGTGGAATCCCCGGATCTGAAAATCCCTGGGCCTTCATCATGGTCTGTGCCACCTTAACCTCAGCCGGGCTATTACTCGTTGGCATTTTTCGTTGGTTAAAATGGTTATAAAGTCATGTACCACAAAGGTCCAGGCACAAAGCGGCGCCATTCATGGCTAAGGGTTTTCCAGGAATAGACCACGGGTCTTCTGATACTAATCGCCGTGGAGGGAAGTGGGCTGGATTAGGCTTATTATATGGGCAATAACAATAAGATGTGCCGATTCCACTTTTCAGAGAAGGCCACCCCAAAACTCATTTTCAACCTGAGCAACGTGCTACCGCATTGGCGGCAGGAGACACATTCTATCGAGTTGAACATCTGGCAAGGCGGGCATAAGTAAATGTTTCACCGCCCCTTATCAGATCAGGCAAAATCACTTTTTATATTCAAAAACAAAGATATCATCCTTTCAATTTTTCTATGGAACGTTGTGAAAGCTTACTCGCTAATAGTTCAGCCTTAAACAGCCTGTTCTATTTTTTGTTCAAACTAGCTGGAAAGTAAAAGCCATCAGCCTTTTCCACCCCATACTTTCTAAAGATCTGGCTGCAAGTTTGTTGGAGGGATGGGAGATGCGGGGGTTTCGACAAGAAGCCTTGGCCTCCTTCCATCAGCACTTGGTGGCGGGTTCGTTCATCAGACTTTTCTGACATGAACAGCACGGGAATCTGGTACCCCAGCCATCGCAATTCATTAAGCATAGTCCTCCCGTCCATGATAGGCATGTCCATATCCACCAATATGCCACTAACCGAATGACGGCCCAAGACAATTAAGGCTTCCCACCCATTGCCTGCGGTAACGACATCGTATCCCCACTCCTGAAGCGCCTCCTTCAACAACCCCACTACCTTAGAATTATTTCCCACAATTAACAGACATTGAGGATCTTTCATTTTCACCTCGTGGGATTTATTGAGCCAGAAAGGCGCAAACCCCGAGCTTGGCAAATGCGTTGCGAGTGATGGGGATAATGATAGTTGTTCCATGTGTGACCCGCCTTTCCGTTTTTCGCTTATAAAGTCAGCCCGTAAAAATCATTCATACTCTAATTTATAAAAGAAATTTCAGAAAATGGTACTCTGTAAAACCCTGGTTTTTTCCAAATAATGTTCAATACGATCGATTTCTTTCCCTAGATATTAGGACAGAGTTAAAATCTAGTTAATATGAGGGGTCTCAATATCCCATGAATCCTCGTCCGAATTAAGGCTCACCTATTTGATGTCTTTTGATCATGAACATTCCCCATAGTCTGCTTCTTCTTCAGCTGGCATATCTTTGGTGGGCATCTTTTGATTGTAATTTAATCTAGCAACCCTAAGAATGAAACATTTAGAGGAACAACCTATAGCTAAACGCATTCCATAGCGAGACCATGGCGTTTCTCATATCGATCCGGTGTTGGTAAGTGGGTGGAATCTATTAGGAGAAAAATAAATAGAACCGCCCGTATCATGAATTTGAGGAACGCATATTCCTCGCCGAGAGTTTAGTGAAGCCGTCACACTGTGCATTAAGGCCGGAGGTCTCATCAAAGGGAGCTGAATAGAAAATCATTCT
>JBDSHB010000202.1:0-3139 GCA_039918695.1 Nitrospirales bacterium
TTCCAGTAATTCATACCGGCTCCTTTATGGTCGTGAGAGGTAATTTTTATAACTATCCGTCAGGGCGGGCCCGGGCTGACCCACCGCATGGTGGGCCAACCCGGGGTGAGAGTCTTAGGGAAGGGACTCGACAGTGACGAGTGGATCGGAAGAGACCGATTCCTCCTGAATGTCCTCCTGCAAGGAGACTTCAGTATCCGAAGTGGCGATTTGTAGTTCCTCATTTGTCAGAACCAGTTCTTCTGAGGCCGAGCTGCCCGTGTCGGCAGGCATCATCGACAGTTGGAGGTCTTCTCCTTCTGGGGTTGAAGCAGGGAGTAACGCCACATGGGCCCGCCGGTTTTGTTCAAAACATTCCGGGGTCTCTTCCTGGCAGATCGATCCGTCTTTTCCCAAGCTGTCTACCTGGACGTCGTCCTCAGCAACGCCAAGTGACAGCAGGTAGGTTTTCACGGACTGGGCTCGCTTGAGCCCCAGCGCGCGGTTATAGGTATCCGTCCCTTGAGCGTCGGTATGTCCCACGATGCGAAAGGTGCCGTTCCATCCTACCGGCCTGCTCTCCATTCGGGTTTTAAGGTTGTTCTGTGCCTCGTCGGATAACGTCCATCCGTCAAACGTGAAATAGACATCCGACTCTGCCATCGGCGGGTTCTCACCCGGTCCGGTGATCGGGATGATCGCATTGGTCAACTGCTCTTCATCCTGGGCGTGGCTCAATGCAATAGGTTCGTAAGAAGCGGGTTGCAGTTCGGTAGAGTTAAACGCACTCGCCATTTGCGCCTTATCGATTCCCTGAGAAGCCGTGGCAGGCTGCGGTACATCCTCGGAATACATCAGGAGGCCGCCTATCCCAAGGACCAGGGTGAGTAAGCCGGAGGCCAGATAGATGATTTCCTTGGTATCGATTGGACCGGCTTGGGTCTCAGGGGTTGGGGGCTCCGTGTGATGCTGTGATGCGGTTGGCTGAGAAATTTTCACGTTCATGGCTGTCTCCTTTGTGAAGTCATCAGTAGTCGTTGGTATTTCCGGTCGTCTTGTTTCGCGAATTCATTTGAAAATCCGCCCTTTGGCACCTTCGAATGTTCACCTCCTTTCCGGGTAAAAATGCGATTGTTGAAAAGGTCCTATCGCAAGGGGCTTGCCATGTTGATGATGGGCGAAAGTTTTTAAATTTCAATTGGTTGTGCGTGTGGTTGGGGGCAGTGTTTTGCGGGGATTGCGGGGACGCATGAGTGGATGCGGGGATATCCCCGGAGAGCAACTAGTAGAACCCCCTCGCCCTTTCAGGGAGAGGGAGGGGTGAGGGTGAGGATTAATGAAAAAGTGGAGCACGATAAGACAGTCAGGAATTTACAAGCATCGTCATACCCGAAGATTAGGTGTCACCGTGATGTTTTGGATTGCCGGGGTTCGTCCCGGCAGCCGAGCCACTTTTGTTTCGGCAAAAGTGGCCAAAACCAAGTGACGCCCCGTCTGGCCTCATGAGAGGGGACGGACGCCAACTTTCGGAGGGCGGACCAACACCGCTTGGCTCAAACAAGGTCCGCCAAGGAATCAGAGCGTCCTCCCGTGGGCCAGCCGGCAGGCGTCGGGCCAGAAAAGGGGAAATACCTTCATGGTTGGTGTCGGCTGCAATCCTCGGCCACGCCACAAAGCCAGTAAGGAGTACTGAAACAAGGAGTTCCCTAATTATGGAGAGCCAACTCGCGGAGCCTATCCTAAGTTTTGTCGAAGGGCTCAAACAGGTTTGCCAGACAGCCGGATTTGGCCAGGGACTCAGCCTCTCCCAATGCAGGGATTCTTCCCAGCGTCGTCATTCCCGGCGGGGGTTAGCGGGAATCCATCCCTTCTTTCCGTGAGTGATGCAGACTCCCTTTGGGCTCATGCTTTCAGGAGGTTGCTATGAAAAGAGCAGACCAATTGTGGGTGTTGGAGACGAAAGAGAAGGTGGCTTTGCGGATGAATGAAGGCCGGGTCGCGACTTAATGAAAATGTGTAACATGGTCATTGAGGCCATCTCGCAAGGCCTTCTATTTTTCCTTGTCAGGGGTGAGGGTGCATGTTAATGTACATACAAGTGCCATACATATGGAGAAATTATCATGAGCGTCAATGACCTGTTGCGAAAAGCCAAGCCTGTCAATGTGCGAGAAGCACAAGCTCAATTGTCGAAGTTGATCAAGTCAAAGTCTCCCTCCATGGTGCTTTCGCATGGCAAACCGGTATCGTTCCTCGTGCCTTACGAAGACATGCTGGATCTTGTCGAAACACTCGACGAACTAAAGGACAAAAAAATTCTTGGGGAAATCGAACGAGCCCGGAAAGAATATGCGGAGGGGAAAGCTGTTCCAGCAGAGCAACTCTTCAAAAAAATGGGCCTTTAGATGGCCTATGAAGTCGTCTTTCCCAGTGAGCGGTTGGAGCGCCTCTTTCAAAAAGTCTTAGAAAAAATTCCTGCCAACTATCAAATAACCATCATCGCCGCGATTCGATCTCTTGGGACCAACCCACGTCCTCAGGGTAAACGCACAAAGAAGTTAACGGGCGAGCTGATTGTGTCACGCTTTGTGGCTGAGTATCGGCTGCGGGTGGGTCCGTATCGAGTCTTATATGATATCGACGACCAGCACAAGAAAGTCGTGCTCCTCAAGCTCGCCAAGCGAGACGAGCAGACTTATAGCTGAGGCCCTGAATTAGAAAAACCGTATTCTCATAATTTTTCATAATTTACCGCTCTAATACAATGCTGGCGATCCTGTTGAAAAACGTAGCCGAATTCTCTGACCTCCTCTGGCTCCCTTCTTTGGTAAAGAAGGGTGATAGCAAAGATTATACAGGGCCTATGTCCCTTATTAGGTTCCTGAAACATGGGCAGTCATAAAAAGTGCCCATGGATATTCCTGTTTTCCTTCACACGAAGGCCAGAAATCATTTCTCTTCTGTTATCCACGACATAGTTAATCGGTAATCCTTCTTCCAGCAAAACGTGGATCTCTTATCTCAAGGCCAACAGGCTAATGTATTTTTTATATGTTTAAATAGCTACTTGACATTATCCAGGGTAAAATACTTATAATCATACTAGCAAACAAAATAACTGGAGAATGCCAATGGTTAAGAAAACTGGTCGAACGGGAAA
>JBDSHB010000203.1:0-3699 GCA_039918695.1 Nitrospirales bacterium
AAAAGAGGGATATAAAGGGTATGACTTTCAAGAGTCACCGGTAGGGTCCGCGACCCCTCCCTCGCCCACGTTTGCCGATCACGTCAAATGGTGGACCTGGAATCGTCCCAGTCGGCTACAAAAAATCAGGCAAGACCGGGATCAGCGACAACAGGACATTATCAACATACAGACCCCGCCTCCATCTAACCGGTAAGATCCGCGGAGCATCTTCTCGCCTCATGCAGAGTTTCATTCAGGCTACAGGTCGCCTTTACCACCAAGCCCTGTTCGCCTCGATCCAGTCCTTCACGCGTGCGTGGATCTTGATCCCCGTCCTCCTTGCCTTTGCTCTAGGCCTCATTCTGGTCACCTCCCTCATCGCTCCACTTGGAATGATCGGAGGGTTTATCCTTGGTGCCCTCAATGCCCTTGTCATTGGATCCACCCTTAGTTTAACCCAACAGGCCGTCCTGGGGGCGCGTCGTGTGAGTTGGCCGGATATCCTGCCAAGTATGGGGCAATATTTTGGGGAGGTCATTTCTGTTGGATTTATGGTGTGGTTTCCCTTGTTATTCCTCGAAATGGGTCTCCAGACCAATCCCTACCAACCACTGATTGCCACAGCCGTATTTTTCCTAATTTTTGTGCTACTCAATCCAGTACCGGAAGTGATTTACCAGAGCCGGAACGGATCCGCCCTCGAGGTTGTCCGGGAAAGTTATGAATTTGTCGTTGAAAATTGGATCGAATGGTTTTTACCCGTGGCCATTGTCTTCGGCCCATTTGGTCTGACATTTTTCTTTCAAATGTCCAGCCAGGCGGGAAGGCGTGGGGGGTTAGACTTCTGGCATCTCATCACGTTGCCATTTTCCGTGTTATCTGAGTGGCTCTCTTTGTTGGGAGTGTCTTCCGACATGAGTTTTGTTATCGTCCTCGGACTCACTCCCATTGTGACGGTATTTATGCTCTTCTTTCGAGGCCATTTATTTGCCGCCCTGGATCGATCGTCGCGACGCCAACGAATGTTCCAATCCCGAACCTCCTAAGTTAGAACGAAAGAGGAAGGTATGACACGTAGGGAGTGAGGAGCCAGAAGCAGGGTGGGTACGCGCTCCTTATCCCTTCCTCGCTCTACTCCTCTAACTATTCCCTTCACTTGCTTGTCGCTCTCAGACCCCCATGGTAAGATGGCAACCTTTCACCAAACAAATCCCCGGTGAAGAAGATAATTAAGATGGGATGGACGGATCCCCTCCAAAAGACAAACGGCTTCATCAGAGGTTCAGGCGCCGCAAAGTAGATACCCATTCGCGGAGAGGTGCGAGAGTGGCCGAATCGGCGTGATTGGAAATCACGTGTGCCAGCAATGGTACCGTGGGTTCGAAACCCACCCTCTCCGCCATATTTGGTCCGTCGTGAGGATCACGAAATCCTCAGAGGAGGATTGAGCCAGTCCATAAGGCGATGGACCATCGAGACGGCATTTAGGGGCTGGGCCCTGTGCGACAGAATCCTGCAAACCCCGCCAGGTCCGGAAGGAAGCAACGGTACGTGGGCTAGTCTGTGTGCCGCAGGATCACCTGGCCCCGACTAACTTTATGTGCTGCCTCTCCGTCACTTGATACCGGGAGTCAGTCTTCGAGGGTGCTCAAGGAAAAATCATTTTCCTGGTTAACGCGCATTATGGAATTTCAGGTCTCAGCACGGAAATACCGCCCAACCAACTTCAAGGAAGTCCTGGGGCAGTCTCATGTCGTGCAAACACTCACCAATGCGATCGACCGCAAGCGGGTAGCCCATGCCTATGTCTTCTCCGGCATGCGGGGAGTCGGCAAAACTACCGTTGCGCGCATCCTGGCCAAATCCCTTAACTGTGAACAGGGCCCGACCAGCCACGCCTGCGGATCCTGCCCAAGTTGCGTGGAAATCACCAGGGGCAATTCTGTCGATGTCATTGAGATTGACGGAGCTTCCAATACCGGCGTGGATGATGTTCGAGAACTTCGGGAAAACGTCAAGTTTGCCCCGTTTCATGGCACATACCGAGTCTACATCATCGACGAAGTCCATATGCTATCCAACTCGGCCTTCAACGCCCTCCTCAAAACACTGGAAGAACCGCCGAGTCATTGTGTCTTTATTTTTGCCACAACCGAAGTTCATAAAATTCCCGCTACCATTCTTTCACGCTGTCAGCACTTCACCTTTCGACGCATTTCCCGTTTAGAAATCATCACCCAACTGCGCCACGTCGCCACTCAGACCGGCGTGACCGTCGAAGATCGAAGCCTATCCGCCCTAGCTCGAGCCAGTGAAGGCAGTATGCGAGACGCGTTGAGCCTTCTGGATCAGGCCGTCTCCTTCGGTGGAGAACGCATCCAGCATGGCGATTTGGAAATGCTGATTGGGTCCGTGCCAGACGAACTCGTCCGGCTCATGATTGACGCCATTCTTAGTCACCAGGCTGCCCAAACGATGTCTCTTGTGGGGCAGTTAGTCGATCAAGGGTTTGATGTCCGGGTGTATTGCCGTGAACTGTTGGAGCGATGCCGCAATCTGCTCGTAGCTTGCGTGGTGCCGTCACGCTCACAAGTGCAAACCCTTCTTGAATTGGGAGACGAGGAAGTCGATCAGGCCATCGCGCAAGCCCAACAACTCTCCGAGCCCTATTTACAGGCTCTTTTTGCCATCTTCTCGCGAACAGAGGACGGGCTCCGAGGAAGTTCCCATCCACGATTCCTGATTGAAGCCGCCGTGGTGCGAGCCGCGCTTCTTGATCCGGTGACAGTGACTCCCACCACAACTGAACAGAAGGCCAGCGCACCCGCTCAATCTGTTCCACACGCAAAAGTATTGCCGCCTGCGGCATCGACTCCGCCTCCCGCGCAACCCGCTACGGTCCACGCGCCTGCGGAAAAACCGGTGGCTCCTCCAAGCCAGGCACCTCTCAAGCCCAGTGGCGGGGCCGCAACAATGTTTCCTTCCTCAACACCACTAGGTGCGGAAAAGCCGGTATCGACAAAAGGTTCCTCTGCCAACAGCGAATCCTCCAAGGTCTCTCCCCAAACGGATTCTCAGCATTCGTCGGACTCACCTATGACGTTAAATTGGGAACTCGTCGTTGAACGCATGATTAACGACCATCCTAATATCGGGAGTTTCCTGGAGAAGGGGAGTGTCGTGTCCATGACCGCAGGCTCCATTGTCCTGGGTTATTCCAAAAAAGATTCGATTGCTCGCTGGCGGACGGACAAACCCGAAAATCGGGTGCTGATCGGTCAAATATGCGAGGAATTCGCCGGCTGCCCGGTAAAAGTTCAAGTCATTGAATTTCAAGAAGGGCAGACTTACCCGCCGTCAACCGGCGAATTACGAGCAAAAAAAAAACTTGAGCAGGACCAGGATCTGATTGAAAATGTGAAGGCCCACCCTTTGGTGAAACAAGCATTGGAACTATTTGGGGGGGAAGTCGTATCGGCAGAAAGAACCCCGCAAAATGAGGAGGTACGCTAATGTCTAAAAATCCATTCTCCAATATGGGCAATCTTTTAAAGCAAGCCCAGGCTATGCAGGAAAAAATGGGAAAGATTCAAGAGGAAGCGGCCACGAAAACCGTTGAAGCCTCAGCCGGAGGCGGGATGGTGACCGTGGAAGTCAACGGCGCCATGCAATTAACCAAGCTGGCCATCGATCCGGAAGTATTGAAATCCGGTGACC
>JBDSHB010000204.1:0-3399 GCA_039918695.1 Nitrospirales bacterium
GAGCGCTGGGACTCTCTTCCCTCGATGCCCTAGTGCAAGCCACAGTTCCGCAGGATATTCGCCTAGCCCGGTCCTTGAATTTGCCCACGGCACAATCGGAAGAAGAGGTGCTGGCTGAACTCCGCCACCTGAGCGCACGGAACCAGATCTATCGATCATTTCTCGGCATGGGCTATTACGATTGCCTAACCCCACCGGTGATTGGACGGAACATTCTGGAAAATCCCGCGTGGTATACCCAATACACGCCCTATCAAGCAGAAATTGCCCAGGGCCGATTGGAGGCGTTGCTCAATTTCCAAACAATGGTCGCCGATCTAACCGCCCTTCCCCTGGCGAATGCCTCACTGTTAGACGAAGCCACAGCGGCGGCGGAAGCCATGAGTATGTGCCGGGCGCTCAGCACCCTGCAGGGACGGACCTTTTTCGTCGCGGATGATTGTCATCCGCAAATCATTGGCGTCCTACAGACTCGAGCCAGGCCCTTGAATATCTCCATTACCCTGGGGGATCCAGACACATTAAATTTTGCAAACGATGAGACCTTCGGCATTCTCCTCTCCTATCCGTCCACTAACGGTACGCTCCGCTCTTATGAGGCCTTGGTTCACAAAGCACATGAATCCGGGGCACTCGTCGTGGTCAGTACGGACCTCCTTGCCCTGACCCTCTTAGTACCTCCTGGAGAATGGGGAGCGGATATTGCGGTGGGGTCGTCGCAACGATTTGGAGTTCCTCTGGGCTATGGCGGTCCCCATGCGGCATTTCTGGCGACAAAAGAGACCTTTAAACGACACATCCCCGGCCGGATGGTGGGAGTTTCCAAGGACGTTCACGGTCAAAAGGCGTATCGCCTGGCCCTCCAAACCCGGGAACAACATATTCGGCGCGATCGAGCGACGAGTAACATTTGTACCGCACAGGTGCTGCTGGCAAATATTGCCGGCATGTATGCGGTCTACCATGGCCCAGATGGATTAAAGAGCATCGCCACCAATGTTCATCACCTCACTGCGCTCACAGCCGCCGGTCTTCGTCGCTTGGGATGTCAACTCGACTCCAGTGCCTTCTTTGATACCCTCCGGGTTCGGTGCCCTCACCTGAGCCCGGCCAAAATAATTAAGAATGGTCAGCGGAATTTCATCAATCTTCGGGAATATGCCGACGGGTCCTTTGGCATCGCGTTGGACGAAGCGACCACCATCACAGACGTGAGTCAACTCCTGACCCTCTTTTCCGACCAGGAGTCACTTCCCTTCTCCTTAAACGATCTGACGGAACAGCTCGGTTCATCCATCCCAACGACCTTTCAGCGACATTCTCCTTTTCTCACCCATCCTGTTTTTCACGATTATCATTCCGAGCACGAATTGCTCAGGTATATGTATCGGCTACAATCGAAAGACCTCTCGCTCGTCCATTCCATGATTCCATTGGGATCATGCACCATGAAACTCAATGCGACGGCGGAGATGGTTCCCGTGACATGGCCGGAATTCAGTCGGTTACATCCTTTTGCACCCAGCGACCAGGCGCAAGGGTATCAGTCGTTGTTTCAGCAATTGGAAGCATGGCTCGCCGAGATCACCGGGTTTGAGGCTGTTTCACTTCAGCCCAACGCCGGCTCGCAAGGGGAATATGCCGGATTGATGGTCATCAGGGCCTATCAAGAAGAGCGGGGGCAGGGGCAACGAAATATCTGCCTCATTCCGGTATCCGCCCACGGGACCAACCCTGCGAGTGCGGTTATCGCCGGACTGAAGGTCGTTCCTGTCGCCTGTGATAGCCATGGAAACATCGACATTCAGGATTTAGAAGCCAAGTCAGCGCAATACCATGACACCCTCGCCTGTTTAATGGTGACATACCCATCCACCCATGGCGTGTTTGAAGAAGCCATTCGCAAGATCTGTGAAATTGTCCATACTCATGGAGGTCAGGTGTATTTGGATGGCGCCAATATGAATGCCATGGTTGGCCTGGTCCACCCGGGTGCGATTGGCGCCGATGTGTGCCATCTCAACCTGCACAAAACCTTTTGCATCCCCCACGGTGGCGGAGGCCCAGGGATGGGCCCCATTGCCGTCGCATCTCACTTGGCTCCCTTTCTACCAGGTCATCCTTTGGTCCAGGTGGGAGGAGCAAAAGGCATCGGACCCATCTCCGCTGCCCCGTATGGTAGCCCGAATATTCTTCCTATCTCGTGGGTCTTCATTAAACTCATGGGCAGTGATGGACTCACAAAAGCTTCACAAGTGGCCATCTTAAATGCAAACTATATGGCCAAAAGATTGGATAAATATTATCCGATGCTTTTTGCCGGAATAAACGGCATGGCGGCCCACGAATTTATTTTAGATCTTCGCCCTTTCAAAAAATCAGCGGACATTGAAGTGGAAGATGTGGCCAAACGGCTCATGGATTTCGGGTTTCATGCTCCCACCATTTCGTGGCCCGTCCCCGGCACCATGATGATCGAGCCAACCGAAAGTGAATCCAAGGCGGAATTAGACCGGTATTGCGATGCGCTCATCCTGATCCGCCAGGAAATTGCCGAGATTGAGGAGGGACGCCTCCCTCGCGACAATAATCCCTTAAAACATGCGCCTCATACTATTGAGATCATCGCCCAATCCGAATGGCCACACCCCTATACCCGCGAAACCGCGGCATTTCCAGCTCCCTGGTTACGGCAGCATAAATTTTGGCCATCCGTCTCCAGAATCGATAACGTTTATGGAGATCGGAATTTGGTCTGTACCTGTCCGCCCATGGAATCCTATCCTTCCTAATTCACTGGGTTGCCATACGAGAACTCCATTCATTCTTTCTTCTTAATCACTACCCAGGCCTAGTCATGTGAAGACCACCGGCCCCCACAACCTGTTAATCGGGATGCTGCTTGGAATTCTTATAGGCATCCTATTGGGAGGATTCATTCCGTCCTTTGGATTGGGCATCCAATTCATTGGTGATGTATTTTTACAGGCGTTGTTCGCCCTTGTGGTGCCCTTGGTGGTGAGTTCCATGATTGTGGGAGTCGCCAGTTTGGGTGATGTTCGACAGTTGGGACCTCTCGGGATTCGAACCGTGCTGTTTTTCATGACCACCACGGGTTTAGCCGTCCTGGTTGGATTGATCCTGGTGATCGTCGTTCACCCCGGGGTGCCACTCGAGCAACTACCTAACGGAACCGCACCCGCTCCACCCTCGGAAGTTTCCTTACAGATGAAGGACCAACCGACCTCCCTCGTCGATCTGTTCAAAACTATTCTCACCAGCTTAGTGCCAAAAAATCTGTTTGCCGCCATGGCGGAAACGCAAATCTTACCGTTGATTGTCTTCGCGTTAATCTTTGGTGGCGTCCTTACCACCATCGGAGAAAAAGGCATCCTGGTC
>JBDSHB010000205.1:0-3095 GCA_039918695.1 Nitrospirales bacterium
ACCGCATCTGTCTCACCTCCTGTAGGACGGTTGCCCGCGTCATAGTGGCCCTCCTTGAGGGGCCACCCTAAACCGGACAGATCACGGGCTACAAAAACCGGACAGATGATGTGCTATCTACATATTCATCCCGGCACGTCGGTGGAGAATGCGGCGATTGAGAGTTTCAATGGACGGTTTCGCGATGAATTGTGAACGCAAAGGTCTTCATGTCGCTCCACGATGTCCGACAGAGGATTGAAGCGTGACGAATCGATACATTGAGCACCAGCATCATAGCGTATTGGGGAACCTCCACCCTGAGAGTTTCCCGAACAGGCGGCCCAAGCCGGGCGGCAGGAAGCACCGAATCTTCCGTATGGCCTAGTTCTGGGGGCCGACCAAAAATTATCAATTGACATTTTCGTGTATTCAGCCATACTCCGCCGCAAATGTGCTGACAGTGTATTGGGGAAAAGGTAGCGTCCCGTAACTAATCATAAGGAGGTCCGTAATGAGGCGTGTAGCGACACTTCTGTCAGTTCTTGCAGTATTTTCTCTCTCGGCGTGCACTTACTATCTGCCTATGGCCAGCCAATCATCCAGTGTGCTAGCCCCACAGTTACCGCCGGAGAAGTATCAAATTCTTGGAAGTGCGGAAGGATCGGCCTGCGCGAGTTATATTCTAGGGTTCCCGACGGCAGGATCTAATCTAATGCAAACGGCGGTCAACCAGGCTGTTAGATCTAAAAACGGCGATCTCTTTGTCACAACCACATCGGACATGCGGTTTAACTACTTCCCAGCCATATTCTTTTCAATTTATCAGGAGCAATGTGTGACGCTACAAGGCTTTGTGTTAAAGCTCAAATAACGAAACATCACTGAATCAAGGAGAGAGCTACACTGAAGGTGTGGCTCTCTCAGTTTCTTGCCATTCCTGATGATATAAATTTAGAAGACCATCATGCTACCAGAGGCGATCTTCTTTGGTTTTCTCCAAAAAGAGAGGTAACCAAATCATGAAGTGGCACGGGACTCTACTTCTTGCCGGAATCACCTGCATTACCCTGGGATGTGTCAACTCATTACAAGGTCTTAAGGCGCCAGAAAAGCCCTGGGAAGGGCAGAGCAGAACTTTCGAGGCTACGCCTAGCGAGGTATATGCGGTAACAAAAGAAGTGCTGTCGGAACTGAATATCACCCCAGAACAAGAAAATCAGGACCAGGGATTAATCCTAGCGAAGGTTCGCACTGACCAGAGGTCTCATGGGATGGCAGACTTTGCCGGCCTCAAAAAATTCGTACCTGGAACGATACTGGTGCGTATCGATATCAAACCCGCTACAGGCAATGAAACTCTGCTGTCTATTGTGGCAAAAAGGGAGAGCCTTCACACTCAAGAGACGGAGGCTGACAGCGTTGGAAGAGAGATTATGGATGGTCTATGGACAAGGATGTCAAAGATCACGGAGCGACGAGCACAAGTTGCCAAGGCGACCGGCAAGCAGAATTCTCTAGTGACCGAAGAGGCTGATATACCAAGCGATGTTGATCATGTCCCATCACGAAAGGGCAAACAAAAACCCAATGCTTACGCCGTCTTAGTAGGCATAGAGACTTATCGGGATCTCCCCCGTGTTGATTATGCTCAAAGAGATGCGGCGATGATGAAAGAGTATTTGGTGAAAGTCTTGGGCTATCAGGAAGAACATGTCATTCTGAGGACCAATGAACGGGCGACGAGGGGAGATATTGAAGCGTATTTCGAGAATTGGCTGAAGAACAATGTGGACAAGGACTCGGAAGTATTTGTCTATTATGCGGGCCATGGGTCGCCGGACCCAAAGTCCGGCAAAGCGTTTTTGGTCCCGTACGATGGGAATCCATCGTTCTTGGAAACGACTGCCTACCCTTTGGATAGGCTATACAACTCGCTTTCTGTGCTTCCCGCCAGCCATATTATCGTAGCCCTTGACTCCTGCTTTTCGGGTGCTGGGGGGCGGTCGGTAATCGCCAAGGGGACTCGGCCAATGATGTTAACGGTGGAGAACCCTGTTATGGCCTCAAAAAATATCACCGTACTTGCCGCAGC
This sequence comes from Nitrospirales bacterium, assembly GCA_039918695.1. Classification (GTDB taxonomy): domain Bacteria; phylum Nitrospirota; class Nitrospiria; order Nitrospirales; family UBA8639; genus Nitrospira_E. Next base: position 2,075 of record JBDSHB010000205.1, read on the forward strand.
TCAGGGCAATCAGATTAGCTCTGCGTATCCGGAGAAGAGGCATGGACTGTTTACATATTTCTTTCTCAAGGGCCTCACAGGCGAGGCTGACAACAATAAAGATGGGCGGCTTGAGTTGAGCGAGGTGTTCGCATACTTAAAACCCCAAGTTGAGCGTCAGGCAAGAAGGGGCAATCAAGAACAGACGCCACAATTTTTCTCCAGCGAGGAGGCTTTGGGAAACAAGAACAAGCAGGTTCTGTTCGAGTTGAAATAAAGTTGCCTGCCACATTGGTCATGTCGAACTCTTCCTCAGTTTAAGGGTGTGAGGGGTTGCGACCGTGGGAGCAGGTGGAGCAGATCGCTTCGGTCACTGGCGGCATGGGAGTCGAGCCTGACGAGGATAACCAGCGGACGCAACTGAAGTTCGGAGACCGATTCCGCACGGAGGCGGGCTCTGGAGTCGTGCGATGTTCCCCACTCACCGAAGACCCATCCTCGACACGCTACTTAATTTTCTCTTCCTAAGTATTGCCTGGGGCTTTGTGGGCTGCGCGCACGAACCGGACGTTCCTCGCCCACAGCCCTCCCTCCCCCTTCTTTCGGAAACACTCCGCAACACCCCTATAGCGCTAATAGATCTCGTCATTCTTCCCCAGAAGCTATCTACTGCCAAAAAACATTTATCCGTAATATTCTCCGATGAAAAATTCGAAAGCGATGGAGAATCCTGGATTTTTATCCCAAGCACTCGCATCATTCAGCCAAATGCGCTTCTCACCCTGAGCTTCCGCTCAGCAGGGATAACCACACAATCCTTTCCAACGTTACAGGCCGCCAAGATGAGTGGTGCCCGCACGGCGCTCATCATCGTTCAAAAAGAAGCCTCAGTGAAGTTTCCTGACTCTTCTTTTACTCATTTGCACCCTCTAGCCTCTGTGGAACTCTTGGCATTCCAGGTGAGACTGGATACCTTCCAGGTCATCTGGAACGACACCGCTAAGGGGACATTCACAGTCTACGAATTGTTTTATCCTCCATT
>JBDSHB010000206.1:0-5892 GCA_039918695.1 Nitrospirales bacterium
GGTTGGAGACTTCTGCCGAAACGTGGGGATTGATCGAACCTTCGTTTTGGGAATAAGCAAATTCTGAAGTCCCCCAGATTGCCATTAAAAGGAGAATTAACAAGATTCGTTTGTTTCCCCTAGCCTCAGACAGTGTGAAACACCTAGGAAAAGGTTTTTTAATTCCAAATCATTCAAAATCGGCAGTGACGTAAATTGCCTCACGGCCATAAAGGTCTTCCGGAACAGAAGAGAAATAAATTGCTTCATCAAAATACCATTGCATGCCTCCGCGCGGTCCACCGGATCCAGGAACGGGGTCATCCAGGGGATCATATGCCCAGACCCAGCTTTCTTCACCAGGACTATTTCCATCAAAACCATATAGGACGGAAGAATGCCCTCCTCCACCCAAAAAGTATTCAGCTAAAATTAATGGCTTACCTGTACAAATGTCCCAGGTTATCATTTTCCATAATTTGTCCTTGGGAGGATTTTCTATTGGAAAGCCGCTTTTGATGCCTTCCTTTTCCAAGGCTCTCTCTGGCCACCAACCTCGATTACATTCCGTGGTATAAGGATCTTTACAACAGGAAGAAATAGGATTGAATAGGTCATCGACAATCTCACACTGTTGGAGTGAAGTACCATTTAAATGTTTTGCCACCATCTGCGCACTGGCAACCCAACACCATGCGGTGGCTTCTTGCCTAAACCCTTCAATACTTAGCATTTTCTCTGGAAGATCACATGACGGCCCTTCGTAAACATACTCAGAAGGTGAGCAGCAAGGGCGGGTTACTCGAACATCTACCTTTGTACAGCTTCCGGTTATTAAAAAAATTCCCACCAAGATTGCAATCTTGATCAGGCATACTTTCTTTAACAACAAAACTTTTAACATTATGCACCGACCCTCCTCTTACCCTTACCAAAATGACCTAATTCATTTTCGAACAAAAACATTAGGTCTCAGAACTCCATCTAAGCTGCCAGTGGCTTAGGCTTCAATTCGAATTGAAAAGGAAAGAAGAAAGAGAGGACTCCGTTATGATGCCGGGATCAGCAATACCGCTTTAAAAATATAAAATAGATCACTTCATGGTATTGCAGTTGACTGAGGGCTCAGACTCCTCTTTTCTCCAACCACTCCATTGTTAAATTGTGATCAATAATTATTTTTATTGCATGCTGCGCGGAGTTTTGACTGAGACCAAATATAATTTCAATAAAAGCAAGTGCAATGCCGCATCCCGTAATAACCTCCAACACCTCCACCCAACCACTCTCATCCTTCATTTCATAGAGGTTTCCTCGGCATACGTGAATGCTAGGAGTCGAGGTTCGGTTCTTGTTCAGCACGGAACTCGTATCCAATCAGATACGCGTTGTATCTGATTGGATACATAACGATATTGATTCAGCGAGGGAGAATGGTTTTGGGTATTCCAACTGCGCAAATGCCGACAAGCAACATTCCATTGGATTTCCTCTTGGCCTCATTTCCAGGGAAACGGAACCAAAAACTTAGACCCCAATCCCCCTTGAAGCGGGACTACCCTTTTGGACAAAGGAATGGTTTATCGTTGCTGATGATTTTTAAGGGAAAGAGAAGAATGCCCAGGTGGGGCTGGGTGGGATCTTGAGAGAACAGGTCGAAGAGCAATACGGTGATCAGGGGGATTCGTAGATTTCATCCCGCAAGTGGTTGACCTGAATGTTATGACGTTTGATTTTTTTGATGAGTCCCTGCCGGCTTAAGCCCAACCGTTTGGCCGTTTGGACCTGATTGAACCGGCAGGCCAACAAGGTCTCCTTGATCATGCGTTGCTCCAATTCGTCCACGGCTTGATGAAGACTCCGGCCTTTTGGGTCTACGGTGCCTCCGGTCATTTGGACAGGGCATCGGATACCTTCTTCGAGCACATCCTCGTTTATCGTCGAGCCACGAACCATGACCATTAACCGTTTTATTTCATTTTCTAACTGCCGGATATTTCCCGGCCAGGAATATTCCATGAACCGCTGCATCGCCTTGGCGGACAGTTTTTTTCTGGGTCGATCCATCTGCGAGCTGTATAGGTCCAGAAAATAATTGAGGAGCAAGGGGATATCTGCCGGGATTTCCCGTAAGGCCGGCGTATGCACATGAACGACTTTGAGACGGTAGTAGAGATCGTCTCGAAACGCGCCGGCCTTAATGGCGGCTTCTAAGTTTTTATTGGTGGCCGCAATGATCCGGATATCGAGGGGAACCGCCTCTCGCTTTCCCACCGGTTCGACGACTCGCTCCTGCAGCACCCGTAACACTTTGGCCTGCGCACTTACGCCGAGGTCTCCAATTTCATCCAGAAACAGCGTGCCCTTATTGGCCTGTTCAAATTTGCCTATTCTGGCATCCACGTCCGTCGCGGTGCCTTTGCTGATGCCGAATAATTCACTTTCAATTAAGGTTTCGGGTAGGGCGGCACAATTGATTGCGACAAACGGTTGACGGGCTCGCGGGCTGCTGTAATGGATGGCTTTGGCCACCAATTCCTTCCCGGTTCCGTTTTCTCCGGTAATAAGAACATCCACTGAACTATCCCGGACCTGATCGATGACTCTGATCAGTCGCTGCATGGGCAGACTGTTCCCCATTAGCTTTTTCGTGGAGAACTGCCCTTCGACCTCTTTCCACAAATGCGCATTTTCCTGTTGCAACCGTTCGCGCTCGCGCCGCAATTGTTCCATCACATGGAATTTCTGAAGAGGGATAGCGATACCATCAACCAACGATTGAGCCACAATTTCATCTTGGGCTGTAAAGTCCTTGCCCTTTTTATTTACGGCTTCAAACACCCCGATGATTTCTCCGGTGCTGTCCCGAACCGGCAGCGCCAACAGGGTCTGCGTTTGTCGCTTGATTTGTGCGTCGATGCCGGAAAAAAATCTTGAGTCCGATTGCACATCTTTGACATTGATCAACTCTCCAGTCGCCATACAGGCGCCCGCAATTCCTAAGCGAGCATCCAGTCGAAGCACCTTCCCGCTCACAGGGAGGGGAAACCACAACTCACCTTCTTTCCTATCCAGCAGAAACACACTGATCCCCTCTGCCAGCAGTAACCGGCGTGATTCTTTTTCAATGAGTTGCATCAAGATTTGTAATTCCTGCTCCTGGTTAATCTGAAGCAGAAACGTTTCGGGGAGGTCTATTCTCTTGTGAGAGATTTCTTGTTTCCCGGATCGACTCGGCATGGCTGTGTTCCTGATTATTTCCCTTGCCCCAACGCCACCACACAACATGAAGCATCAAGTGTACACATTATGACCAGGTGTGAATGGACAAGGCAACTACTCAGCCAGGCACCCCCCACTTTCCCCGTTCCCCTTGGAGGGCTATCCGCTTACAACCCAAAAATCCCAGGCCCATGACCTATCCTCTAGCTTGTTCCATGGAAGTCATAGACGAATGTTGTTCCGGATCGGCTGTCTTCGTGAATAGCCGATACACGGAAATGCCGTTGGCTTTCCCCCTTAGCGTGATCATGCCGACTTCTTTGAGTCGCCATGGATGATCCCCGAGGTATTGTTTGGTCGTCTCCCCAATAAGGATGCGGCAGACCTCATCTTTGGACCAGGTCTCCGACGAGTCTTTTTGGAAATTTTCTAATCGGGAGGCAATGTTCACGGAGTCTCCAATGGTCGTAAATTTCAGCCGTTGTTCACTGCCCAGACTTCCGACGACAACCGGCCCCGTTTGAATGCCTATCCGCATTCGCACCTCGGGCAACCCTTGCTGTTGCCATTGAGTATTGAGATGGCGCATTTCCTGTTCCAGGGCCACGGCACAACTGACCGCATTGTTGACATCCTGCCGGTTATTTTCTTCAGTTTGTCCCAGCCGGAATACCCCGAAATCCGCTTTGATCATGTCTCCATGATAATCATCAACCATCCCACCATGATTGTTGATGATTTTTACCATTCGTTCCATATACGCGTTGAGCCAGTCCAATACCATGTTGGGTTCCATGTTTTCTGCGACAGTGGTGAAGCCTTCAAGATCCGTAAACACCGTCGTCACCACCAATTTTTGTGGGCGCAGCCGGCCCTTTTCCAGAAATTGCTCCCGCTTCTCCCAGACAGCCTGGGCCACCTCAGAAGATACATGCCTGGAAAAAAGCGACATCAGGAGTGTCCGGTCCTGCTTTTCCCGATTCGAAAGCCAGGCTGTCACCACCATGGCGTTGGCCACCAATCCAATGACTGGAGGGATAAACGGGATCCACTTCCCATACATCATCCCGCTCACCACCACTCCGCTTAGCAGCACAATCCCAATAAGCACGGCCAGCGAGAAACGCCATGCCCCTCGAATCCACCCGCCGATGAATCCTCCCCCAAGCACCCATAGCCCGATCCAGGCTGCTTCCAGGGAATCTGGAAACGTCGCAATGGGGGACTGGCCCTCCCCCTTCGCTAAGCGAAGGAGTTGGTGCACCATATAGCCATGCAGTTCAAGTCCGGGTATTGATGGACACACCGTGAGTGCTCCGCATTGTGAGGTGTAAAAATAATCTTTGACTCCTTGGGCAACAACCCCGATAAGGACGATGTGGTCCTGAATCAATGCCGGATTGAATGTCCCTGCCAGAAAGTCTCCTAAAGAAATGGTAGGAAAGACGCTCTCCCCCCGTTCAAGATCCAACAGATATTGATACCCCTGGGCATCGGCTTTAACATAGCCCCCATCATGCGATTCGAAGGGGCGGATGACCGTTTCCCCTAGTTGCACCCAGTCAGAATTCTCAAGGGCCGGTTTTGGGACGATACTCTCCTGCTGTAAATATTGCAGAGCGAGCAGCAACGAAAACGACCGATAGAAATTTGCTCCATCATCCAAGAATAAGAGACCCCGGCGAACGATCCCCCCCGAATCCACGACCACATCGTTAAACCCGATACTATCCGTGCCTTGTAACATGGCCGGACCGGGAATACCCCCCTTCTCAATTTTCCCAAATTTCATGACCATCAGAATTTCCGGATGCACCTCAAGTACCCGGTTCAATTCCTGGCGACCCGGCGGCACTTCCAAATCTCGATAGATATCCACTCCGATCGCTCGAGGCTGATGTGTCGTCATGATGTCTAAGGTTCTGGCGAGGACTTCATCAGTAACCGGCCATTGCCCTAATGTACGAATATCCTGGTCCGTAATAGACACCAGCGTAATCGGTGGGTTCGGCCTTGTGTTGGTAGGACGAAGACGCATTGACCAATCGTAGGCATCCAGTTCCGCACTTTCCAGGAAGCCTTCCCATCGAAGCCCCATAACACCCAGAAAGACCAGGAGAGTCATGACTCCAATGTGAAAGGCGGTAGAACGAAGAGGAGAATGGCCCACAGGGATCCCCTTAACGGCTCAGATACCTTATGAATGAAAAAGAAAACTGGAAAATATCTGCAAGGCTTTGCTTACGATCACAAGCCAGAACATGTTAAGGATGGGTCAATGAACGGGGAACAACATTGTTCACGCTTCGTACCCGTGTTTCAAAAGGTTACGAAGACACATGATCCGAAGAAAACTTTGTGGATACTTCCATGGGCAAATGAATGTGAAAAACGGTTCCTCTATTCACTTCACTCTCTGCGGCGATAACTCCCGAATGAGCTTCAATGACATCCTTGACAATTTTTGTTCCCAACCCGGTTCCACCCTGTTTCCGGCTTATCGCCCTGGTGGTGAATAACGTATCTCGAATTTCGGCCGGCATGCCTCGCCCGGTATCAATCACCGACACGTGAACCGTCTTTCCCATGGCTTCTATTTGTCCCTTTATCGTTATAGACCCGCCCCTGGGAACTTCGGAAATGGCGTTATTGACAAGGGGCGGTTTCAAGTTCCAAGTGCAACACTCTTTG
>JBDSHB010000207.1:0-7592 GCA_039918695.1 Nitrospirales bacterium
TCTCCGTCTTTCATGGCGGCCACACGGGTAATATGAAGGAATTCTTCTGCACGAGCGCTCGGGTATAGGGTCATTGCTTGATGATACAGATGGCCTCGTTTTTTGAAAATATCGCGATATCCTGAAAACATAAATCACCTCGTATTCTTTTTGTCCACGTCGGGATTCCAATGCGATTCTGACGATGTCGGCGGATTCCTCCCTACCTAGGAAGAATCTGTTCGAAATTGCAGAACTCGGTCTCGCCAACGTGAGATAGCCCGCCCCTATCAGGGCCATCAAGCGGACCCACCTCCTGTGGCCCATATCCAGTTGGCACTGCCACAAAGAGTCGCTGCAACCCTGGCATCCACAAAGAGCGATGCATGATAGACGCTTGATCCGCGGGGTCAATTCCATTGAACCGGAGCGCGGTCAGCCCCGCGAGGTGACCGCGGTTCCTGAAAATCAACGGCGTGTCAGCAAGGAAGTGGAGGACCTGCTCATTCGGTGGCTCCCACCGGACCAGGTAGTCATAGGGGGTCTGGGGTTCATTCGCGAGCTGGACTCCCCACTTCCTCTTGAAGCGAAGAAGTCCGTCACTGAGGATCGGCGGAGTGCCACCGAAGTCAATGCTTGCACACCTACCCTCTTCCGCGCACTTGATTTCGAAAATGTAGAGAGCAGCAAGGGCGCCCTGCTTCATCAGCGTGAGGTCCCCCCCTGCTGTGCCCAACGCCACCCCACGAAAGACGTCACCCTCCTGCTCAAATAGCGCCGCGGCGATGCGATGGTCGCCCCGTCGCAGCCAGATGAGTCCCCCACGACGAAACTTTCGACGGAGCTGATGCAAGTTATGGATCACGGCGAACTCTCCGTGCCGCTTCTTGACGAAGGGAAGATACATAGATGAGTAAAACGCCTCACAGTCTGCCTCCCTATGTGAGACCTCCATCGTGAAACCCTCACGCCGGAGCATTCCCAAATCTTCCTTCACGCTGCTGCTGGCATGTGCAAGCTTGTCAAGATCGACCGGCAGCGACAGTCGGCAGCCGATGCTTTCGGGAACCACGAGGTAACCGTCTTCAAAGAAGAGGCGGGCAGAGACACGATCGACGCGCGCGACAGTTATGTCCGCATCGACCGCCAAACGTTTTAAGAACGAAGAAAGGGCCCATACAGGCACAGTTCCAACAACCTCTCGCTGAGGCGCACATGCAAAAAAGCGACGAGGCAGGTAATCGGCCCAGGGTTGATGACCGGCCACAACGACGGTTCCCGATCGCCCGGAATGTCTGGTTGGCCCTCGCAGAATGGCTACAGGGACCCGAAACGCAACCCATGGCAAGATCCACGATGAACATCTCTTGGCTGCATCATCCAAGCCGGCTGGAGCATGCTCATAGAGCCACCACGCCCAGTCGTTGAACCGGGGAAATTTTTGATCAGGCATGCCCATAGAAATATCCGCGTTTCTTGGAAATTTCATGATAGGTTGCCAACATGAGTTCCCTCGTGTTCCTTGTCCACCTCGCTATCGCCATGAGAATTAACAGTCGTCATTGACTACAGGAGGAACCACGTTTTGATCCGGCCACGCAAATTCGTCATAAGCCGATCGAATATGGGACCGATAGACTCGAAATTTCCCGTTTGCATCCCTCGGGATTTGGGATACCAACACTACCTGAAACTGAACATCCGAACCCAGCAACGCGATCACCGGTTGAACCAATGCTGCCATCTCCTGGGTGGAGGGTGTATGAAACGGGACGACTTTCATCTCGATGGAATCCAAGCGTTCCTGGGTCACCTGAAACTCTCGAATCCAGGAGATCTTTCTGACCCCGAACTCATAAGGATGAACAACCCTGTTCCCGGGAAGCACGAAGTAATCGATCATACGTCCCTGGATCGATCGGATCGTCGAAAACGGTTGTCCGCATCGACAGACTTCGCTTCCCTTTGTGACCACATCGCCAAGCTGGTATCGGATCAGCGGCATCGCAAACGAATGCAAGTCGGTCCCAACAAGCTCTCCCCTCTCTCCTTCGGCCGCCGGGACCCCACCCCGCAGGACTTCGATAATTAAGCCATCGTCACATGAGTGATACTCCCCGGTTGTTTGGCATTCCCAGGCCAGAAGATAAAATTCGATACTTCCATACGTTTCATAGACTGGCGCGGAAAATCCATCCTGAATCTGTTGGCGCATGAGTGGCGTCAGGACTTCTCCACCGGGATTCACAAAGCGGATTCGAAGGGACCGTAATGCTTCAGGATTCACAGTCTGTGCGATCCTGGCCAACACGCCGGGATACCCTCCCACGACCGTAGGCCTGAACTCCCGCAGAGCCTGGACAATGTCCTCGGGTGGTTGCAGGGCGTCGATGACCTTTCGCCGGGCCATTCCGAGGGTGTCCAGGATACGCTTGGCTAGTTGGTCCTGTCGTTGGATATTCCACGTCCCCATCACATAACAAATCTTGTCGCTCGCCCGGAGGCCCAACGCATGGAGTGCACGCCACCGAAGGGCCCCATGAAGGCGTTCCTCCAGCCATGTGCGGCGCACAATAAATGGTCGCCCGGAGGACCCGCTCGAAGAGCGGGTAATCAAAGACCCCGAGTCCACATTCCGAGCGATGATCTCTTCGACCGGCAAAGCTTGCAAATCACTCCTGGAGGTGATGGGCACGGAAGTCAAATCTTCCGCGGTTCTGATATCTTGGGGTTTCAGGCCATGACGGTCAAACAGCTCACGGTAATAGGGCACATGATGATAGGCATGGGCGACCAGCCGGCGAAGACGATCATTTTGAAAAGCCACGAGGTGCTCCCGCCCGACATAGGGATGGCGCAGCATGGAATAGATTGTCGACGCAGGGTTGGAGGGCAAAAAACTCATCCCTCTCATGACGGACGACACCCTTGAACGAACAAATCATCCCACAATTGAATATTGAGGACACCGATTAACTCTCTTCCAAAATTCGCCTTGCCCTTTTGATGTTGCTGAAGCATGTGTCGAACATATTGAGGATTGAAATACCCTTTCCTGTGAAGCCTGCTTTCGGACAGAGCGTCTGCGACAAATTCCGGCAGACAATTTTGCCATGGCCAGAATGGGGCGGAAAGTCCGCGTTTCTTTCTATTCAGAATTTCCGCGGGTAAAACACCTTCCAGAGCCCGTCGGAGGATATGCTTTTCCTGAAGCCCTCGCATTTTCAAGTTGGGCGGAATCTGGCTGCATAATTCGACAAATTCATGATCGAGGAACGGCACACGTGCCTCCAGGCCATACGCCATGGAGGCAGCGTCGAGAGTTCTCGTGATGAAGTCCGAAAGACGTACATTGATATCCAAATACTGTAATTGAGCAAAACGACACCATCGTTCAAAATCCTTCGGAATAGAGAAATGTGGTTCTGTATCGGTGGAAGGAGTATGGTTGTTTCTTAGGTGATCGGAAAAAAGATCATCGTAACTTCGGTTGGACGCATTATCGATGATTTGGGTGTATCGAGACAGGTCCATCGTGGCGTGGGCGGCGAATGCCCGGCTTGATCGAGACCATTTTTTCCTCAGGAACGGGATGCTTGCGATGAGTTGACGCACACTGAGTGGAAGATTGATGAATGGTTGAAGCAACCGTTCCACCCTGTACCAAGGATAGCCGCCGAAAATTTCATCCGATCCCTCTCCGGTCAAGACAACTTTCACCTGCTGCGCCGCCAACTTGGCGAGCAACATATGGGGGATGCCCCCTAATGAGATATTTGGATCTTCCCGATGCCAAATCATTTCCGGCAACAGATCAAAATCGGCCGTCCTGCAGGTGGTGATGTGACTGCGGAGATTGTAGCCCGGGAAATCTGCGAGAATCTTGTTCGGACCTATCTCATTAAACAACGGATCTTCAAACGCCACAGAAAAAGTGTGGATAGGATCCGGGACTTCTCGGCTCATCAATCCCGCCACGGCACTTGAATCGATTCCACTGCTCAAATAACAACCTAATGGCACATCGCTTCGGAGATGGAGGCGAACGGACTCTTCCAGTTTTTCCCGCACGGCCTCAGCCCATTCCTGGGCGCTTCGTCGAAAGCCTTCCTCTCCCATTGATGGGAAGGAGATATCCCAATAACGCTGAATCGTGATCTTCCCGTTTTCATGGAGAAGATAATGCGCGGGTGGGAGCCGCCGAATTGAATTCAAGAGGGTTTTCGGCGCTTGAACAAATCCGACCGCAAACAACTCCTTCATGGAAGAGGCATCAACCTGGCGGTCAATACAACCGCTTGCAAGGAGGGACTTCAACTCGGATCCAAAAAGCAGAGAATCGGATTTAATGGCATAGCTTAGGGGTTTGATACCGAACCGATCCCGGGCTAACATGAGACGACGATGCCGGGAATCCCAGATCGCGAAGCCAAACATGCCTCGCAGAAAATTTACACAACGCACCCCATAATCCTCGTACAAATGGACAATGACTTCGACATCCGAATTTGTCCTGAAACGATGACCGGCAGTCTCCAGGTTTCGACGCAATTCCTGGTAGTTGTAGATCTCTCCATTGCACGCAACGGTAACAGAATTATCCTCATTGGAAATTGGCTGATCGCCCGTTTCCAAGTCAATGATGCTCAGTCGACGGAACCCGAGACCGAAACCCGGTTCAACAAAATACCCATCCCCATCCGGTCCACGGTGGGACATCATGGTCGTCATATGATGAAGCATGGACCGATCGACCGGCCTCTGGGGATCGGAATACACCACACCGCACAATCCGCACATAGGTACTCCTACTCTTGTGTGACCCGTTCCTCTTAACCAACCCTCGGTGAAATACGGTTAGGTCGGGGTCCTAGTTGATGGCTTTCAAATCAACGGCGGGATACAGCGCATTTCTATAGTCACAAACAACCGTCTAATCGAAGGAGGTTTTCGAACCTCGCACCTCGCCACATCGGGTACCCTTACTGATCATCGGCGCAAAGAGCGGGAATGTTGATAGGGCCCTCGATGCCTCATCCAGCATCATGAAAGGGTCGCTGAGAATCCGGCGTTGCTCCGGCTACGCTGAAAGAGAACTCCCTCATTTATCATCGGCTGGCGGCCGGACTCAGTCAGGAGGTAGAGCCGATGTAGCCCTTCAATCCATAGAGATCGGCGACTCTGTGATTCGTCCGCATGGATTGCAGACAAGCGTCCTTCGTCCCGAAAGATAAGTCCCGTGTGAGAGAAGAAATTCTTCACTACGTCGTTTACGCTATTCCAACGGACCAACAGATCATAATACGAATTGGGATTGTCAAATAGAGCATTTCCCCATTTACGTTTATAGCGAAGCAATCCGTCATGCAGGGAAGGCCGAGCGGCTCTGAAATTTACCTCAGCAACCCCCAGCTGGCGGGCATGCTGGATGCTGTAATAGTAGAGCGCGGCCATGATTCCTCTCTTTTTCAAGGGGAGTTCCTCCGTAGCCATGCCTATGGCCAAAAGGTTAAGTATGTCGTTTTTTCGTTCATAGAGAACACCTGCAAGGGGCTGATTGTCTCGCATAACCCAGAGGATTCCCCCGTTTCTGATAAACCGCCGTAATTCCTGCCGGCCTTTGATGATGGCCATCGCTCCGTGACGGGCTCGCGAGAATGGGAGGTACATGGAATCATAGAACTCGTGAAACCGCTTATCCCCTTCGGTGACCAGTGGCTGCAACTGGTGTTTGCGGACCAGACGCATATCCTCGCGGATACTTCGATTACTACGCACCAACTCATCGAGATCGCCCGGAACGGTGAACCGCATGTCAATCCATTCAGGAACCGCGAGATAGTCCTTTCCGAAGATTTTTTTTGCTGACAATCGGTCTGCACGAACGATAGTCAAATCGGCTGATTCACGCAGGCGATCTAGTAGAGCCGGCAGTTTCCGTAACGACACATTTCCAACTAGCTCGCGTTGGGGCTCCCCAAGGAAAAACCTGCCCGGCAAATAGCCAACCCAGGGATCATGGCCCGCCACCAATAGCGTCCCGATGCGCCCAGATTGAAGGGTGGGTCCCCGCAGCAACACAACTGGGACCCCTCGTAACCCCAGGCAGGCCCACGCGTAAAAACCATATCGCGGAATCAAGGCTTGAGCCTTACCGGAAAGGCGGGAGATGACCCACTCAATCATCATACTTTTTAGATGATTCATCCTATGCGTGGCCTCCAGGGAACCATACTATGTCGTGTCTCAGGACGCCGTTCCCGCAGTGCCCCTGAGAGAACCCTCCTTTAGATTGACCGCCGAGAAGATTGCCGGTGTCTTGCCCGTGCCTTCTGCCGCCCATGGCTTAACAATGCTGATCGATAGATCGACTCCACCAAGGAGCTTGCGGAGATGACGCAGAACAGCCAGGTGGTCATGCGAACCGGGGTCCACGTTCTTGAGCCCTGGATGGTCGTCGAGGGCATGGCAGGTGAGTTCGAGCCGAAACTTCTTTAGGCTTTCCTGGTACAGGCGGTATTCTCCAAGACGAAGCATACCCGCCAGGTGATCAAGTATCATTTTGGTTGTGAGAAGACGCCCGTCTCCCAGTAAAATCGAGGCTCGCTCGCGCCCTTCAATTGAACCTATCAAAGGAAGTTGCCGACCGCAGGAACATCCACCTGATGCAGCCATGGCAAGGTCAGCCGTGTTGTACCGTAGGAGCGGCATCGTCCTGGCTCGCAAATCTGTCACCACGATTGTTCCCAATTCGCCAGGATGGGCCGGTATCCCATCTCGCAACACCTCGACAAAATGTGTATCCGCATTTACATGGAACGACCCACGCTGCTCGCATTGCCAGGCGATGTATCCGACTTCGGTCTGGCCATACAGCCCGACCGGTTCGCGTTTGAAGACTCGCGTGACTAATTGACGGGTTTCGGCATCCACCAACTCTCCTGCGCAAAACACCACATGTGGCCGTTTAAGTATGGCATGGGCCGCTTCGCTTGCTCGCGCAATGCGGCGAAGCGCTGTCGCCGTGCCCACCACCACATCAGCCTTCGCCTCCAACAATTGAGCCAACTGGTCCTCGATGGAACACTCCGTCGAGATCCACGTCTTCCGAGAGATGCCGAAACGCTGCAGCATGTGCGATGGACCCGGCTTTATCTGGAATTGGGCCGTGTGATGGCGCCAACGAAATCCGTGTTCGAACCAAATCCGCAGTCCCACGGCTCTTCGCACACGTTCCTCCAGCGGCCGTTTCCAGATCCGTAGTGCCGAACCTGATGAGCCACTTGTATCAAGATAGGTACAGGATGATGGGTCCACTCCCCGTGCCAGCAACTCACCAAGTTTTGCAGCTTCTCTCACAATGGGAGCGGTGATGATTGGAATACGATCCAGATCCTGAATGCCTCGAATGGCTTGGACATCTACCCCCGCTTCGTTCCACACACGCCGGTAAAATGGGACGTTGCTGTAGGCATGGATGATAGCGGCGCGGAACAACTGATCTTGCAATGATCTGAGATTTGCAGAAGAACGTGTGACGTTCGACCTCAGATCCATTAGGCACTTCCATGTTCGCAAAAATTCCATCTAGAGCCCTTGCCTTCCAGAATCAG
>JBDSHB010000208.1:0-4235 GCA_039918695.1 Nitrospirales bacterium
CACCCGCTCGCGATCTTCTTGAAGCATCACATCCCGGCCATACGACACCTCTCGAGATTCAACGAATGTATCAGGTGAATATCCCGTCAGGATTTGACAACTTGGGCTGATGAACTCCATGGTCCAATCCCGATCATGTTCACATCGATAGACCATGCCCGGCAGATTCTTGAGAAGGGTCGATAAGGTCCGTTGCGACTCCAGCAATTCCATTTCCGTCGCCACCCGTTCTGTCAAATCCAGGATAATCGCGAGGAAGACCCGACGACCCTCCTCCTGTAAATATTGAAGATGGACTTCAACCGGATACGACGTCCCATCTTTTCTTCGATGAGATGTCCGAAAATCCACCTGTTCCCGTTGAGCCGTCCGAAGAAGCGCCAACAGCTCCAGTAATGGATCGTTGGGAAGGTCCGGATTCAAATCCAGTGGTGTCATGTCATACAATTCTTCTATGCTGTATCCGATGTTTTCCCTCGCGCCTTTGTTGACTTGAGTGAATCGAAGCGTCGTGGCATCAAACACATAGATCTCATTGACAGACTCCTCAAGAATTCTCCCCAGGTAGGACAACCGCTCTTCGTTTTGCTTTCGTTCGGAAATATCTCGAAGAATCACCGTCAACCATCGCTTCCCCGATTGTTCAGTTTGAGAAATCGAGGCTTCCAAAGGGAAGGTCTCCCCGTTCCGTCGAAGTCCGGAAATTTCCATGTTGGCGCCCATCCGTCGGGAGGTTGCTCCAGTCTCGGCAAATCGGCGGATGTGTTCACGATGGGCAGACCGCAGAGGGAGAGGAATAAATTGGTCGAGGGTATTTCCCAGTGCCTCTTGAGCCGAACACTGAAAAATCTCCTCAGCGGCCGCATTAAAGATGACAATCCGTTGATCGTCATCAATGATGATAATGGCATCCATGGCCGAATGGATGATGCCTGCCAGTTGCTGCTCACTCGCCTCCAACCCGTCACTGGCTTCCTGATGCATCGCCTGGACGGCTCGCAGCTTTGACAATTCCTGTCGGAGCAGATGAATTTCGTACTGAAGGTCTGGGGGGGGTGGTTCGTGACTCATCAATTGACCGAAACAACTAGACGGACATGAGAATACGATACAACCGAATTAGGAAACGAGCCCAAGTGAACGGCGAACAACAACCAAAGATTCTGGATGAATCTATTGGCCATGACAAGGAAAATAGCAATTGATGAGATGCAAAAACTTAGATATGACCTTTCAAATTGTATTTGATGAATGATGAACATGTTGAATGTTGTAAACAGAAGGACTCCCCCTATCCGTTAGGTGTATACCGGAATCTCTCTTCCTCGTCATTCCCGACATTGTTAATCGGGAATCCATCTTGGCTTCGTTTCTGATGGATCCCCGCTACCTACCGGCGGGGATGACGGAGAACTTCTGCCATGCCCAACATTGGTTATCGGGCATCGATCCGGGAAATTCAACTATTCGCGGGTTCACACCACTTCTTCCATTTCAGCCAGCTTGCGATATAAGGTCTTTCGATCAATGCCGAGGACATGCGCCGTTTGATATTTATTTCCGCCCATCTTCTCCAAGACCCGCCGGATGTAGGACTTTTCCAATTGCTCAAGGGGCAGTAGCCGCTCTGCGGCATCTCCGATAAGTTGTCCATCCCCTTGGATTTCGCGAATATTCGAGGGGAGATCGTCCAGGCAAATCTTTTTCCCTTGCGTGAGGGTCGCGGCACGCTCCAGAATATTTTCCAATTCTCTGACATTACCTGGCCACTGATAATCCATGAGCCTGGCCATGGCGGATTCTTCTACACTTTCAATATGTTTCTGCTGCGCGGTCGCACTCTTTTGCAGTAATCCCTGAACCAGAATGGGTAGATCCTCTTTGCGATCACGAAGGGGAGGCAAGTGCAGTTCAATCACATTCAGACGATAATACAAATCCTCCCGAAACCGCTTGGCCTTGACCTCCTCAGCCAATTGCACGTTCGTGGCAACCACCAACCGGACATTGATCGACATGGTGCGAGTTGCCCCTACCCGCCGGATTTCCCGCTCTTGCACGGCACGAAGCAACTTGGCTTGAAGCATCATGGGCATTTCGCTGATTTCATCCAAAAACAAGGTGCCATTGTGAGCCTCTTCAAACAAACCTGGTTTATCCGATTTGGCATCCGTAAAAGCGCCACGCACATGACCGAAGAGCTCGCTTTCCAACAACAGCTCGGGAATCGCCGCACAATTCACCGGAACAAAGGGAGCAGACTTACGTTGACTATTAAAATGAATGGCTTTGGCTACGAGTTCTTTTCCCGTCCCACTTTCTCCCGTGATCAGAATATTCGTCTGTGAATCAGCCACTCGCCGGATCAGATCAAAAATTTCCTTCATCGGCTTGCTTCTTCCGATAATTTGATCAAACGCAAATTCCCGGCTGACCTGTTGCCGTAACTGTTTCACTTCCTGGCGAAGGAGCGCCTCTCGCATCGCCTTCGCCACTGTTACCGATAATTCATTGCTCTTGATAGGCTTAGTGAGATAGTCAAACGCGCCTAGCTTCATCGCATCAACGGCCGATTCCACGGTACCAAATGCCGTCATCATGATGAGATTGGATTCCGGATGCTTTCGAAGGACATGATCCAACAATGCCAGCCCGTCCATGCCTTTCATCCGTAAATCTGTTAAAACCACAGGAAACTTCTCAGTTTCCATCCGGTTGAGCGCGTCGTGACCATCTGAAGCCACCATGACTCGATAATGCTCTTCCTCGAGGATGTCCCGAAGTAATTGCTGCATTTCGGGTTCATCATCCACGACTAAGATCGCTGGAGAATCGTTGATCATTGCAGTATTCCTTGTTAGCTAACCACTATTTATAAAGGTAACGGACTAAACCCACCCTGGGTGAGGTACATTTCCCTCCGATGACTCCCCCATCCACTCTCTGATTTTTGACCAAAGACGGCAATGAAAACTTATCCTCTCTGTAGCTTTTTTCACCAATTAGGAATTTTCCTACTGTAGCAATTTGCACCACCTGGCCCAACCCGTCTCTCCTATTTTGACTTCGTAAAGAATCAGCGGGGGCCCGACTCCAGCCCCTTGGAATATTTTGTGAGTTTTAAGGAAAGACCCTTGCCGTGGTTATGAGCCACTGCGATTTCCCTCACTCTTTTTCAGACCGCACCCTAAAAATTTAGGAAAAAGTACATCTCTATGGAGAATATGTGATCTCACGGTGGCATTCCCCTTGCTGCCTCTCAACAAGGTATGGCAAGGAGAACAACTTTGAAAAGGGAGATCCCATGAGAATTGTCGTTCCAATTGATGGTTCAACCTGTTCCACCTTTGCTGTTGAAGCTCTTGCACATTTCACGCCGCCTGAAGAATTGACGCTGGTCCATGCGCTACAAATTCCCGATTTCAACTACCCGATGATTACGCCGGATCTCAGAATTGAAGCCCAGGAAGAAATCAAAGCCCAATTGCGAAAAGATGGAGAGGGAATTCTCGATGAGGCCCAGGAACACCTGCCTGCCAATTTCTCCCATGTACAGCGGGTTCATCAAATCGGACATGCGGTCGACGTGATTGTTGAAACAACACAGTCCGCACAATCCAATCTGATCCTGTTGGGAGCCAGGGGTCTTGGCCCCGTCAAAGAGCTGATTCTCGGGAGCGTGTCTCATCGGGTCCTGATGCATGCGCCGTGTTCAACCATGATCGTCAAAACCCCTGTCACACAGTTGAAAAAAATTCTTCTCCCCATTGAAGGTCAAGAAGACGCAGACCTGGCCTTACAATTTTTGGCGCTCCAACCTTTTCGACAACCGGTTGAGATCGAGGTGTTCGCGGTCTGGCCACAACCCCAACTGTCCTGGCCAACCACCGTGGGCCAATCGGACGTACTGGAAGCTCAAGCCATAGAAGAGGCCCAGGAACGCATGAAAGCCATCACTGACCGGCTCACCCGGATGAACTTCGCCTGTCAGGCCCATATCGGAATTGGCGATCCCGCCTATGCCATCCTCCAACAGGCCAAGGCTTCGGAATCCGACTTGATCATGATGGGGACACATGCCCGGGGTGGGTTCTCTAGATTTTTAATGGGGAGCGTCTCACATTCCGTGTTGCACCAGAGTCCAGGACCTGTCTTGATTGTCCGGTAGGCTTTCAGAAACAGAAAGATCGTATTCCTTTCCTGTTGCCGCCATCTGCTACAGGGTTGTTCCGAAA
>JBDSHB010000209.1:0-4287 GCA_039918695.1 Nitrospirales bacterium
TGGCAACACCTTGCAGGATTTTGCCACCGAATTAGAGGTCCCGGTTCCCAGTACCGAACGGGTGTGGCTGGGCCGGAAACGAGCCTCCATCGATGAATAAACGCTTTCCCGCCCCGTTAATCGGCATCACGTGCGAAGCCGTGTCTAAACGCAAAGACTTCGCCAACTACGACTTATTATGTGATCACCGCTATGCGGCCGCGGTCACCGAAGCGGGCGGCCATCCCGTGTTGCTCCCGATTAACCACAGGGAAACCCTTCGCAACCGGTATCTGGAAGGCATCGACGGGTTGGTCATTGTCGGAGGAGACGATCTGGACCCAAGCTGGTATGGAGAACGCCCGAAAAGACGCACAAAAGTGGCGTTCAAAAACCGGTCAAAGTTTGAAGCCTGGCTATACAGGGCTGGCAAAACACGGCGGTTGCCCATTTTAGGAATCTGCTATGGCATGCAGTTGATCAATGTCCTGGAAGGAGGAACCCTTCATCAACATATTCATCCGCCCAAGAAGGGCTACAATGTGGATCATGAAGGCAAGAAAAACGGGCTACATCCCATCAAAGTCATTCAGGGCACCCGATTGGCTACAATCCTCGGAAAGGGTCGAAAGGTGGTGGCCACCGAACATCACCAGGGCGTCCGGACCCTCGCTCCCGATTTCATTCCTGCCGCCATCGCCAGCGACGGACTGATTGAAGCGATGGAACATCCCAAGTACCCCCATATTTTCACCGTGCAGTGGCATCCCGAACGACAACTCCGCAGCCAAACCACACAACGGCTCTTGCGGGCGTTCGTCCGATCCTGCCAACACTACCAACGAACAAGAAACCCGTAATCGGCCGGATTCGCCGCCAATCGTTAACCACACAGATTCGTAAATAATACGGACAGGGAACCAGAAATACGATGGAAAAGAGTGGCAGGCTGTGTCATGCGGCAATCTAAGAGGCACCCATCCGACATGAGACAACCACCAGATTACCCGGCCTGGCCCCTACCCCATTCCGGTTCTGAGCTTGGGGCGAAGATTCTGTGCCCGGGTCGAATAGTCCCACGCCTCAGCGAGATCCTTCGTTTCAATCTGCGTGACAAAATGACCCAAGAGATGAACATGTACCTGACGCGTTTTACGCCACTCCTTTAGCCATATGGCATTGGGTATTCAGACGATTCTTCCCGGTATGATAACGATCGGTTGAATGTTCAAAACATGATTTCCTGGCAACATCCCTGGAAGCTCCAAGCCAAGGCCTCCCTCATCATCATCCTCATTGTGGGCGGGGCCATTCTGGTCACGGAACTCTTGCATCAATATTACGTGGCGGAATTGGCCAAAGATGTCATTCACTCCAAATCTCTCGTCCTCCTTCGCCAAATCGGCGCACGCTTTCAATCAGAAAAGCATTTTCACAATGCGACATTGCGGGAGAAATACTTAAACGATTTGATGAGCCGGAACCCGGATCTCATATTCCTCCGTGTCTATGGGAAAGGCGCCAAGGCCGATGAACCGCCAATCCTGCTCACGCAAGTTGGGAACACCGAGGACGCGTCATCTGAAATCCCTTTGATGGTCACCCACACATTCCAATTTCAAGAACCCCAAGGCCGCTTTCACAATCAACCCGGCGATGATCGGCTCAAATTATCCACGCCTCTTGCCATACAGGGAAAAATTACCGGGGTCATCTATGCCGAATACTGGACGGGGCAACTCACCACCATCACGCGATTTTTTCTCATCTGGTCGCTCATCATCAGCCTGATTATGGGATTTGGCATCGTGGCGGCGTTAAAC
The DNA here is from genome assembly GCA_039918695.1 of Nitrospirales bacterium. Lineage (GTDB taxonomy): Bacteria > Nitrospirota > Nitrospiria > Nitrospirales > UBA8639 > Nitrospira_E. Next base: position 1,803 of record JBDSHB010000209.1, read on the forward strand.
TTCTTTCTCTATCGACATGTGATCCGTCCCCTTGGGCGGCTCAAAACTGGGCTGGCTGAAGTCGAAAAGGGCCAATGGGCCACCCTGGTTCCGATCGGAAAAACAGACGAAATAGGCGATTTAGCCCGCCAGTTCAATTCCATGGCACAACAGATCCAAGAGGTCATGAGGGAAAATGCCTCATTGAATCAGGCGTTAGCCCAGGCGCGGGATGTCCTACAAACCAGAGTGGAAGACGCAACAGCAGAACTACGGCAACGGAACGAAGAGCTAGCCGCCGTCAACGAGCGCCTCTCCATTGCGCAACGTGACATTCTCCGGCAACAACGGTTGGCTGTCTTGGGGCAACTGGTCGCCACCATTGCCCACAAGATCGGCACACCCTTAACGGCCATCTTCGGACACCTGCAACTTCTCCAGGAAGATCCACATCTTCCTCAGGAAGTCCTGGAAAGGGTGCGAACCATGCTCAAACAAACCGATCGCCTCACCCACAGCATCCAGGACTTACTCACCTTCACGCGAACACCCACCATCTCCGTCGAACAGGTCTCCCTCCCGACCTTGATCGACCAGTCACTGTTATTATTTCGCCCGCTTCTCCAAGAGCACGGCATTCAAGGGCTCACGCACTTTGCGCCGGATCTGTGGTCGGTGCAGGGAGATGCCTTTCACCTTCAGGAGGCCATCAACAACCTCATCGATAACGCCATCGATGCCATGCCGGAGGGAGGACAATTGACCATGCAGGCCCGAAACGCCGAAGATACCCCTCAAGCGGGTTCGGAAGTCATCGTCGACATTCACGATTCAGGACCGGGGATTCCGCGGGAACACATCGAAAAAATCTTTGACCCCTTCTTTACCACCAAAAGTGTGGGATCAGGAACCGGACTGGGATTAGCCATCACCACGGAGATTATTCAATTGCATAAGGGCCACATCACGGTGCAAAGCGAAGAAGGACAGGGCACCAGATTTCTCATTCGGTTGCCCGCCTGGAGGAATTCGGATCATGTCTAAAGCCACCATCCTCATCGTCGATGATGAACCGGACACACTCACCCTGCTTCGGGAAATCATGGAAAAAGAAGGCTATCAGGTGCACACCGCCACGAGTGGTCAGGCCGCCCTCAACACCTTCGTCGATCAAACGCCGGATGTGGTGTTATCGGATATTCAAATGCCACACATGGACGGGTTAGCCCTCCTGGCCGAAACACGGAAACGCAGCCCCCTCACCCAGGTCATCCTCCTCACCGCCTATGGGTCGTTGTCCACGGCCGTGGAAGGTATCAAAGCCGGGGCCTTCGATTACCTCTCCAAGCCCTTCGCATTGGAAGAAATTCGTTCCGTCGTCCGACGGGCCTGTGATCATAAGCACACGCTGGAAGAGGCGCGCGTATCTATTCAGCCACTCCTGCCAAAAGGAAATGGCATCAACCAGATACAAGGCAACAGTCCGCCGATGGTGGCCGTCTACAAACTCATCGCGCGCGTCGCACCAACAGAATCTACCGTCCTCATCCATGGGGAAACCGGAACAGGAAAAGAACTCATTGCCAGGGCCATGCATGCCAACAGCCTCCGGGGCGACGGGCCGTTTATCGCCGTAGACTGCGGCACGCTCACAGAAAATCTTCTGGAAAGCGAATTATTCGGTCACGAACGCGGCGCCTTCACGGGAGCCATCACCCTCAAAAAAGGACTCCTGGAATCGGCCAATCGCGGCACCTGTTTCCTGGATGAAATCGGCGACATCTCCCCGAACCTGCAAAGCAAACTGCTCCGGGTGCTGCAAGAGCATGAAATCCGCCGGGTCGGCGGCATGGAATCGATCAAAGTCGATGTCCGCATCATTGCCGCCACCAACAAACACCTCAAAAAACTCGTGGAATCAGGAAAGTTTCGAGAGGATCTCTATTACCGGCTCAACGTCGTCACGCTGAACCTGCCCTCGCTGCGAGAACGGATGGAAGACATCCCCACACTCATCGAGTACTTTCTCACCAAATATACCCAGCTCAACAATAAGGTCATCACCGGAGTGGACCCGCAGGCATTAGCCCTGCTCACCAACTATTCGTGGCCGGGAAATGTGCGGGAACTCGAACATACCATTGAACGAGCCGTGGTCATGACTCCGCATTCCCTCATCATGTCTCACGACCTCCCGTTAGCGCTCGTCGCGCCGCCTGCCCTCCCCGTCATTCTCCATAACCCATCTATCTTTTTTTCAGATGGATCCCCGCTTACTAATTGCGGGGATGACAGAGAAAGTTCGTCATGCCCGACATCCCCTATCGGGCATCCATCCTTGTTTCTGATCTAAGGAAAGGGACCCAATGAGCAGTAGAAAATAGAACGAAGTTTCACCTCCCCCCCACCTTCAGGTCGTCCAACCGTACTGACGTTTAATTCGTTAGGCGGACCTTGTTTGAGCCTGGCGAGTTGGTCCGCTCTCTTCAGAGTAAGCGTCCCTCCT
>JBDSHB010000210.1:0-2577 GCA_039918695.1 Nitrospirales bacterium
GCTCTTTCGGCCGTGCATTGGGGTTTGCTGTAGCCACAGACTTGGGAGTCGACGTAAATTTCAGGTCGAACTAATTGATAGAGGCGTTCATCCATAAGAAAGACGCCGGTGTCTTTTCCGCCAGCCAGATCCATGTAATCAAAGACAGTGGGTGAACGCATAAATGAACGTGCAAAATCGTATGTTTCCCATTCGGCGGTTACCCGGTGCTTCTCGACTTGAAGCCCGGTGAGCAGAGACGCCATCGCCGGAACAGTGAGAGGTGGGGTAATGGATTGAGCGGACCAGGTCACAACTCCCTCCTTAGCTAAACGAGCCAGATTTGGCGTTGCCCCGTTTTGGATGGATGATGATTTGATTCCTTCCAATACAACCAGAATGATGTGTTCGGCTTGTGTGGCAGAAGCAATCGACGCTGTTCCTCCGATTAGCAGAAGCCAGCCCAAACTCCATGCGAGGAAAAAACACCGCATGAGTTTACCACGACGATGTTGGGAGGGGGGTATTTGGGAAGTGCTCATAAGTTCTGCCCTGCTCCAGGAAAAGAAAATGATAGATGAAATTGGGAATGAACCTTATATTATGTTAGTAGGAAACTTCTCCTCCACTGTCAGACGAGTGGTCGGATTTGAACTTATCATGCAGATTTTCAGGCGGTCAACCAACTGATAAGGCCAGGCGTTTCTTTCTATAATAAAGGAGCCCAAAAATTTTCAAGCTTCTCTTGCCCTCGGTCTAGGGTATCCATTATGAATGGAGGTCCCACAGTACAGATGGTTCACGATGCCTCACGAAAATAATTTCCAACATGCCAATTATTCCAAGTCGGACCCTGGACCACGTGTGGGTTATCGAACCTTTCAGCCTGAAGCGGCCTTAGATTCGCCTGCGTGGGGCCAAGCCATGGCTGGCGTTGGCGAACACATGTGCCAATCCCGAGTGAAGGGGATCCTCTTTCTCCATGGTCTTCCCTTTATGGATCTCTTTGGGGCTGCCAGATTAGATGAGGTCGGAGGTTTAAAACGAGGATATTCCCGGGGAATATCTGGTTTAGAATCGTTGCTGGCTCTCCTTCGCCCTGCCACAAACGGTATTTGTCTCCCAGGAGATCCCATTCATCCTCCTGTGGCAAACGATGAAGCAACTCACAAGGGGTTGGACGTGCTCGCTCAGGAAATAGGAAATTTTTCTTCGTCGTATGTACGGAAATTTGAACTCGCCCTGACTCAGGGAATCGACCAATCGATTCCTTGTGGTCGATACGTCTGGTCTTCGATTAATCATCATGTTGGCCGGGTTGAGGCCGCCATGCATCTTTTACTGTATCTTCAAAAATGGGGTTCTGAGCTTGGCCTAACAAAGGATGATCGGCTTCTTATCGTTGGCCATGGGCATGCCGGTCAGGTCTTGGCTTTATTGTCGAATATTCTAACCAGAGGGGAATCGGAAATGAGGGGGCGCGTTTTTGAGATATTGGCCAAATATTGGGAAGCGTGCCCTTCAGAGGATCGGTCCGTAGCCCAACTCGAACACATGCATGGTCTTGTTATGGATCAAACGGTGTTGAAAGGCGCAAGGGTCGATGTTGTCACGTTGGGAACCCCGATCCGCTATGGCTGGGATACCGACGGAGTTGGTCATTTGCTTCATTTCGTGAATCACCGTGAGATTCGAACTGATGGCAAGCGTTGGTTGGCTAAAATGGAATTACCTCAAATTGCTTGGGAAATGCCCTATCAAACTGGAGGTGATTACGTACACCAATTGGCTGTGGCTGGCACGGATGTGGTTCCGAAAAATCCGGAGGCTGAAGAGGTTAATGTTGATTTCCGTGAACTTTTTGAACCCTATGACGGCTTTGAACGGTGGCTGGAATGTACCCGGCGTACAACACGATGTGCCAATGACGGACAATGTTTATTGGTGGAATATGGGGTTCAAGCGGAGGAGTCTCCTCGACAACATTTATTCGGCCATGCATGCTACACCCATAGCCGTGCCATGTTATTTCTGGCGACTGAGATCGCACAGGCATTCTATTCACAGAAGAATAGTTGAGTAAAAGATCATTTTGGTCGCAGAAGCCGTGGTCACCTCCCCTGGAATTTTTCGCTCGATGGGCTATGAGGCGTGTTGCCTCAGTCTTGCCTATCATGCTGGGCCGTTAGTCTCATTACTCTTATAGATCCAAAGACACATTGATTCTCTTTGAATCCCTGTGATATCAACACAGGGTTCGGCAAGGATTTTTGAAATTCCCTGCTGACTTAATACTTTTGTAAAGTTCCCACAACCCTTATTTTTAGAGATATGCTCTTATGATTGTTGGCGTCTTGAAAGAAACGTATCCTGGTGAACATCGAGTTGCTCTAGTTCCAGCCGTGCTTCCCTCACTGAAAAAAGGGGGAATGGATGTCATTGTGGAATCCAAGGCTGGTGAGCAAGCCGGTTACCCTGATTCCGCCTATATCGAAAAAGGGGGAAGCATTGCCTCCTCTCGTGCGCAAGTGTTTGAAAAGGCTGATTGCATTGTCCAGGTGCGGTTGCTGGGGGCTAACCTGGCCGAAGGCCAATCAG
>JBDSHB010000211.1:0-6578 GCA_039918695.1 Nitrospirales bacterium
CATAAAAAACCGGCTGAAGTCTTGCCCATATTCCCTGGCGCTTCGTTCTTTGGTTGCGCGCAGATATCCCATTTGCCGTACGCTTTCTTCGATCTGGAGCCCCAGATCCTGCAGGACAGCCGCCGAAGCGGACAGGAGTTCATTTTCATTTGACGTTTCAAATACACGAATCTGCATCGCCCGGTTTTGCAAACTTTCGGGCGGCAGTTGAAGGAGCTCTGCGGGTTGGGTCGGTGTCGTACAACCGCTGTTGAGGGCTAGCAGAGCCAGCAGTGTCCCCCATCCCACCCATCTCATCTTTTTTGGCATGGCGGTGCGTTCAGAACTGCGTCGAGTTGTAGGCAAAGTCCCGCACCTTTTTCTCTTCGTCATACTTAATGATAATGGTGAGGGTTCGTTGGCGGGATGAGCTGGAACTGTCTTTAGAATTTGCGCCCAGGATGATTAGGGTTTCGTAGGAGGATGAACTCGTGTTCACTCTATCCGTGGAGACTTTATCATAAATCCACACTTCCCGCCGTTTGTCATCTGTCGTCACAATATTGGGAGATCCCAAAATTTCGGCCACTTGTGCGGCACTCATTCCCGTTTTAATTTCCCCCTGGACTTTCCCCACAGTCAGACGCTCATCGAGAATTTCTGCCTGGTGACTTCCACAACCCGATAATCCCAATACGAGGCACATTCCAATGATTATTGGCATGGTTTTCATGATTTTACTCCTTTTCAATTTTTAAACCATATCTTTGAAAGAATTTTTGTCCGAACATGCCGGGCCTGGATGGAAACATTTAATAGTATGAATACTCCCTTTACCATCTTAACAAACTATGGTCCTGATGAGGTCTGAACTTTTATTGCCTCCCTGTTGATATGTTACCTTTTATTTTTTCTCTGTTTCATCTGGCTGAATCAGAGGGGGAGGGCGTTGAGAGATCAAATCGGCATAAAAGTCCTTGCCTTCGTGATTGATGACGATAAAGGCCGGGAAGTCTTCCACTTCGATTTTCCACACGGCTTCCATGCCGAGGTCTTCGAATTCGAGAACTTCCACTTTTTTAATACTATGCTCAGCTAGTCGCGCGGCTGGGCCGCCGATGGAGCCGAGATAAAATCCGCCATGCTTTCCGCAGGCTTCGCGGACTTGTTTGGTGCGATTGCCCTTGGCCAGCATGACCATGCTTCCGCCTGCTTCTTGAAACTGATCGACGTAGGAATCCATCCGTCCGGCGGTGGTGGGGCCGAACGATCCCGATGCATGGCCTTGGGGCTTTTTGGCGGGTCCGGCGTAATAGACCACATGATCTTTCAGGTATTGTGGCAAGCCTTTTCCCGCATCCAATTGTTCTTTCAGACGCGCATGGGCGATATCCCTGGCTACCACGATGGGGCCGGTGAGGGAGAGGCGTGTGGCCACGGGATGTTTGCGAAGTTCTGCCAGAATGTCTGCCATCGGCCGGTTCAAGTTGATTTTTACGTCATGTCCATCCAGGTCTTCGTCTGTCACATCGGGTAGATATTTCGCGGGATTGGTTTCGAGCTGTTCCAGAAAGATGCCCTCCTTGGTGATTTTTCCCAGGATTTGTCGATCTGCTGAACAAGAGACGCCCAAGCCGACCGGGCAGGAGGCTCCATGACGTGGAAGACGAATCACCCGCACGTCGTGAGCGAAGTACTTTCCCCCGAATTGGGCACCAATACCGGTCTCGGCGCAGAGTTGGAGTATTTGTTTCTCCAGATCCTGGTCTCGAAAGGCGCGGCCCTGGCTGTTGCCGGTGGTGGGCAGATCATCCAGGTAATGACAACTGGCCAGTTTGACGGTCTTCAATGTGAACTCCGCGGATAGGCCGCCCACGACAAAGGCTAAATGATAGGGCGGACAGGCCGAGGTGCCTAAGGTTCGAATTTTCTCTGCCACGAACACGAGGAGGGATTTGGGATTTAAAAGGGCTTTGGTTTCTTGATAGAGAAAGGTTTTGTTCGCGGAGCCGCCGCCTTTGGCAATGAATAAAAAATGATACTCCGATCCCGGCTTGGCGTAGAGGTCGATTTGTGCTGGAAGATTCGTCCCGGTATTTTTTTCCATGTACATGTCGAGTGGGGCCATCTGGGAATACCGCAGGTTGCGCGTATTGTAAGCCTCAAAGATGCCCCGGGAGAGGTCTTCGGCATCATCGCCGGTGGTGAAGACCTGTTGCCCTTTATATCCCATGGCGATGGCCGTTCCGGTATCCTGGCAGCCTGGCAGAACGCGGGCAGAGGCGATGTTGGCATTTTTGAGGAGTTCTATCGCGACAAACCGGTCATTTTCGGAGGCCTCCGGGTCTTCCAGTATTTTGGCCAACTGCGCGAGATGGCTTGGTCGCAACAGGTGGGCGATGTCATCCATGGCCTCGCGAGCCAGGAGTGTCAGGGCCTCGGGTTGGACCTTGACGAGTTCCTGACCTTCACAGTTCGTGGTGGACACATAGTCCGACGTGAGTTTTCGATAGCTGGTCGTATCTGTTTGGTGTTCAAATATTTCCTGGTACTGGAATTCGCCCATGTCTGTCATTCCCTTCTTCGTCTATAACCTTAAATATCCTATGGTTGTCCCACGGTAATCGCAGTCCGGTCGGCTTGGCAATATGGTGCTCGTCGGATCGTCAATTGTGCGTCTTCTTTCCTTGAAACTTCAAGTGAGTCTCGAGTTTTTTCTCGGCCGTATATGAGAAGGCTCTTCCGCCATTTTGAATGGGACATTTGAAGGTGGAAGCCGTTAGTGGTGCCTGTCGTGCGTTGCCTGGACCAGGTCCCTCCATTTTGCTCTTGACCTTTTTTCGGAAAGGAAGGTGACTTCGTATGGATTTTCTTTTAATGTAGCAGGCTGCTGGAAGTCTTCATGATCATAATGGAGTGTGATTGCCCATGAAAGCCTTGATGTTCACCAATGAATTTCCCCCTTACACCTATGGTGGCGCCGGGGCTCACGTGGAGTATTTGAGTCGGGAATTATCGCATCTTCTTCCCATTGAAGTCCGCTGTTTTGGCGATCAACACCTGGAGCAGGGTAATCTGAAGGTCGATGGGATTCCTTTAGGAGAGACTCCGTTTTCGGCTCCTAAGCCGTTGCATTCGGTCCTAGGCGCAGTGCAGCGCTGTTGGCAAATGAATGCCGATGGACTTGGCGCGGACCTGATTCATTGCCATACCTGGTATACCCATTTTGGCGGTATTATGGCCAAGCTCAATTACGGCATTCCGCTCGTCATCACCACGCATTCATTGGAACCCCTCCGGCCATGGAAACGAGAACAATTAGCCGGCGGGTACGATTTTTCTTTGTGGGTTGAAAAGACTGCCCTGGAGATGGCTGATGCCATTATTGCCGTTTCCGAAGGAACAAAGAAGGACATTCTCAAATTGTTTCAGGTTCCAGAAGAGCGGATTCATGTCATTCATAACGGGATCGATCTTCAAGAGTTCCGGAAGGTCCAAAGTCAAGAGGTGTTAATCCGATATGGGATCCCCACCGGACAACCCTATGTCTTATTCGTGGGGAGGATGACCCGGCAGAAGGGGATCACCTATTTGATTCAAGCTCTCTCCTATTTGGATGAGGAGTTTCCAGTGGTACTCTGCGCCAGCTCTCCTGATACGCCGGCCATTGCGGCGGAAATGAAGGAGGCCCTTGATCAGATTTCGGCCCATCGCAAGCATATTTATTGGATACCGGATATTCTCGACAAACCGAGTCTCATTGAGTTGTATTCTCATGCCGGGGTGTTTTGTTGTCCTTCTATTTATGAACCATTCGGGATCATCAATTTAGAGGCCATGGCCTGTGAAGTGCCCGTGGTGGCTTCTGCCGTTGGGGGCATTCCTGAAGTCGTGGTGGAGGATGAGACGGGATTTTTAGTGCCGGTTGATCAATTTGAAGAAGCGCCCTTTAGCCCGAAAGACCCTGACCGGTTTGCACAGGATTTGGCCGATCGTTTGAATCAACTGATGCGAGATCCTGAGTTACGGGTGCCCATGGGGCAGGCCGGGAGACGACGGGCGGAAGAACTCTTCGGCTGGGACAAAATTGCTAAACGCACGAAGGCCCTGTACGAAACCGTTCTTGAGGCCAGCTAGGGCGAGGGGCTGTGAGGTACCCGGGTGAAAGGGAATATGAAGAGGTGACTTTCGTGTTGAGAGCTAAGCAGGGACCCCAGGGAACCGGGCATTCCTGGGGAAGGTTTGAGGGGGCGTGCACCCGGGTCTCTTATTACCCGGGATCGCAGCCGGTTTGAAACATGGCCTCAAGGCGCTGTACTTCTTCTTTGCGGCGGTGACGTTCTTCTACCAGCATGGAGATCATGGAATTCCAAAATGAGACTTCAGCCTGTGACCCGTCGGTTAAACGTTGGTCTCTCCATTCCGTCGCAAAACGGGTATACACTCGAATTTCGCAATCGTTAAAACTTCTGAGCGATTCAAGCAGTTCGTCTTCAGCATGCATAAGTCAACCGGCCTTCCTGAAGTTGGAGATGGGAATGATGAATGTTGGTCACAGCGAGCATGAGAATGTGTATCGGCGGTTCTTTGCGCGTTCCTTAGTGTGAGACGCATTCTGTTGAGGAGAAATTGTCGATGAAGAAAATCTTATCAAGCGTTCAAGTCTGTTATCGGTGGATCGGGCTGGGTGTGTTCTGTTTCATGCTTCTGGCTTGCGGGGAAGATCCCCGGCAATTATTCGAAACGGCCCAGTTCGAGGAGCAACAGCATAATCGCGCCCATGCTCAAGAATTGTATGAACGGGTTATTCAGCAACATCCTGAGAGTGAATTTGCCGAAAAAGCCCGGCAGCGAATAGAGGCCTGGAAGACAGAGAATCCGGAAGAGGGAAAGTAATGGGCTTGAACCGGTCAGGAGTGATGTTCAGGATCTATGCCGGTTCGATACATATATTCTAATCGTCTAATATCCTTGTCCCGTCGCATACGCTCATCAATACACAGGTTCACGACGGTATTCCAAAATCCAGCCTCGGCCATTGAGCCGGTTTCCATCCGTTGATCGCGGAATTCGCTCGAGAAACAGGTGTACCGCTGTAAATCGCTGTCGTCGAATTCCCGAAGGAAGTTCGGCAAATCTTCCGTATGAGGCATGGGTTCGTGGTGGTGGCTCATCATGCAATCTCTTATGGGAAATATATCGGTACGGGCCCCCTGAATTCTTGAGGTTTTTGGGAGAATTTCTTCAGGAACCCGACGAAACTACTGCCATCGAAGCATGCCGTCCAGGGGAGAATTTATTCTTTGTGTACAATTCTTGAACGTTGGTTCCTACTCGAACCAGATTCCTCCTCTCGACCACACCATGATGGATATTCCACAGAATGAGACAAGCGGACGGGGTTTAGCGGATATCCCGGAAAAAGGCAGGAGAAAATGTGGGTAGTCCAAATTCCACATGCAGGATAATCATAAGGACGCGAATAAAACTTCGCCATATTCCCATTTTGACAAATTTCCGGGAATCGGTGATCACCGTCAATGGCAAAAGTCGGGGAGTCGTTCGTGTCAGGAGGGTCTGGCCAAACACGACATCCTCCAGAACGGCTTGCGTGGGATAGCCCCCCAACTGAGTAAACAGGCCTTGTCTCACGAATAAGGCCTGGTCTCCATAGATGATATGTGAATGTGTGCATCGGAGATTATCCAACAAGGAAATCATTCGTAACCGCCAATCCTTTCCAGAGAAGCGATGGCGGAATCCTCCCGCTTGATAAGAAGGGTCGGAAGCAAGATGGTGTAAATGCTGGAAGGCGCCCAGAGGGAGTTGAGTGTCTGCATGGAGAAACAGGAGCCAATCATCGGCGGAGGCCTGTTGCTGGATCACGATTCGGGCGCCTGCATTCATTTGTGATGCACGTCCTTTGGGCGCCATACACCACGAAATTTGTGAATGCTGGTGGAGGATCTCATGAGTGCGGTCGGTACTTCCTCCATCCACCACGATGACCCGGTAGGGTGTCGATTGCAAAAATACGGACTGGATTGTGTGCGGTAAGGCCTTCTCTTCGTTGTAGGTGGGAATGATGACCCAAATCATGGGGATATTCCGTGAGTGCCGTTTACCGGGCCGCGTGAAGACGATTCGGTTCGAAGGGGCTATCCTGAGAATGTTCTTGTAACCATACGGGAAGGCCGCGTTGAAAATCGTTCCAATATTCCTGAGGGTCTTCCTGAATCGAATGGAAAGAGTCTTGTGCCGAAAACAGCATGGACTTTCCCAATTCCAGATAAGGGGGAGCCAGATCCCGTATGTGGTCAATCGACGTATGACCGTCGTCCACCATCCTCTTTATTGTCCGAAGTCCAAAGTCGTGATGGGCCTCTTCTTGTTGGAGGAGTATCCTGCGCAATTTTCGAAAGGGGGCGCCTCGTTTCACGAGACCCGTTTCCAGTCTTTGTAAAATGGCTTGGCCTAACCCCTCCAAAATAATCTGTTCCGCCAGGAGAGATTCCTCAACGTCTCCACGTGTCAGGGCAGACATGAGCAGTCGGCGGTACTGATTCATCTGGCCGGACAGGATAAGAGATTGAGGACTC
>JBDSHB010000212.1:0-2814 GCA_039918695.1 Nitrospirales bacterium
CGGCGTCGCCCTCAATACTGGCTGGGTAGGCTCTAACGGTCTTGATGTATTATCATGCATTATGCACGATATGAAACTTGAACACCTGATGTCCGCATAGGCCTTGTCCTTCCACACATCTGACATGTTCCGTTTGAAAAGATAGGTAGAGGAGTGTTCTTTTTCTGGGTCATTCCCGACATTGTTTATCGGGAATCCATCCCCCTTCCGTCATGCCCGACGTTTGTTATCGGGCATCTATCTCGGGTTCGTTTCCGATGGATCCCTGCTAACCACCTGCGGAGATGACTGAAGGATTTGTTCCCGACAATGTTCATCGGTTTCTCATTCAAAGAACGGCTCATCATAACAAAATAAATCTCTCCAACTTCCCTGGTTTTGAGCTTTTCACAATAAAGCAAAGCTCAAAATTTCAGTGTTGCCATTTTCCGCAAAGTGAAATAATTAGAGACTCTTTTTGGATAGCAGAAAATTCAAAGGCAATGAGGAGGGCCAATCCAAGATGGATCCTATTGCTGAGCGCGGCTTCAGGTCAGACAGGATAACTCATTTCGAAGTTCCAATAACTCTACCAATAGATTCCATTCCAAATCTGGATCAGGAATCGGACTTTCAAAGCTTTCCGTGTAATATTGGCTTGCTCTTAATATCCTAAATTCTTACACTGCCACCGGTAATAAAGAAGCAAAAAACAATGTTGGGCGTCAAGGAGCTCGCATGGACCTGACTGGAAAGACACTCTGGCAAGTTGGAGCTGGCGATACCGATCGATCCTATGGCGACATCTGCATTAAATATGACGTGATGATTGCAGGTCCCGGTGAGCTTGGGGTATACGAGGAATCATGCTATGCGCACCTTGGCCACATCCGGAGGTTCTGTCGAGAAGCACTCCGTGGCGACATCGTCCTTCTGCGTCTGGGAACCGGAGATGTGCTTGCTGTTGGGGAAATCGCTGACGATAAAGCGGAATGGCTTGACGCTTTCGCTGACGTGGATGGATGGGATTTGCAGCACGTCCGGCGCGTGCGGTGGTTCCCGAACACCGAAAAGAACTTTCCATCAAGAACGCTAGGGGGTCAGGTCCGGACTTTTGCTGTAGTGAATGTCGAGGCAGTCAGGGCATGGGTTGAACAACTCGATATTACAGATGCCCAGCGTAATCGTGCCCTGGCACAGGTGCCGGCGGCCGGCGCTGATCTCGATCCGGTCGAACTTGGCCGACGCCTATTTATCGAAGGACTGCCGAGTGAACATGTGGACAAGCTTCTGGCGACTTTCGCATCGCTTCAGCGAGTCGCCTCTTGGTATTGGAACGAGACAAAGAGGCCCAAGGGGAGACCTTCGGAGCAGGAAACTGTCTGCTACCTCGTTGTGCCATTCTTGCTATCACTCGGCTGGTCCCAGCAAACAGCCGCAATTCAGTGGAACTATGTTGATGTCGCGCTTTTCGCCGGCATGCCACCAACCGAATCGACTCTCGCATGTGTGGTCGAGGCCAAACTTCTTGGTCGATCCGTGTTCTCCCCCTCTTGGTCAAGCTCGAGAATATGCAATTCGTTCGGGCCGCGAGCAGTGCGACCGGCTTATCGTAACGGATGGCGTTAGATACGCGCTTCATCGCAGAGAGGGTGGCGAATTTGTATTAAAGGCATATCTCAACATTCTTAGGCTACGTGATGGTTGTCCGGTATTCGGCTGCGGAGGCGCCGTCGATGCAGTGCTTGGAATGGCGCGATGACTCAGGCGTCTTACAAAGAGGCATGCGGTGAACCATTTTCGGGGCTGTCCATTATGCCGGGCATTAGACCGATCCCAGACGTTAAACATTTTGAATTGATGTATGAGAAGGGTCGCACATGCTCGAAGTGTGTGGGAGAATAATTGGATGAACAGAATTCGGACCTGAGACCAGATTTTAGCCAGCGGGGGCGAATCCGGCGTTCGAACAGATGAGAATGGATCCGCACTTAAGCTGGGGAATTTCCTAGGTTTACTGTACAGCGTTTGAGAAGCCCCGGCAAAAGCAACCGTTCGAGACAAAGACAAGAAAAGACCCCGTGAGTCTTTAGTCTTTTCTTCTCCCGAAATTTTCGAGGTCCAAATGAATAAGCCATGGAGAGACATTTTCAACTCGGCACGAACCAGTGAGGTGACATCATGAGCAAAAAAATACTGATTGTTCTTACCAGCGTGGCAAAATATCCAATCATGAATCGGGCCACCGGGTTGTGGTTGGGTGAGGCCGTACACTTCGTCAAAAAATCGAAGAAGCTGGCTATACAGTGGATTTTGTCAGTCCAAAAGGCGGATATACTCCGATTGATCCTCATAGTCTTGCACAGGCAGATGCGACGGATTGGGAATGGTACCAGAAGAAAGAATTTATGAATCGTCTCGGGACGACGCTCAAATCTACGGACATTAACCCGGATGATTACGTGGCGATCTACTATACTGGCGGCCAGGGGGTGATCTGGGATTTTCCTGAGAATGAAGCCTTACAATCCATTAGCCGAAAGATTTATGAGAAGGGTGGATTTGTTTCCTCAGTTTGTCACGGGGCTCTCGGGTTGCTGAACATTCAGTTATCGGATGAAACGTTACTCGTTAAGGGCAAAAAGGTCACCGGCTTTTCCAATGAAGAAGAAAAGCTTGTGGAACTCGACAAGGTCGTCCCTTTCCTGACGGAAAGCGAATTGGTTAAACGAGGGGCGATATATAAGAAAGCCGATAAGCCGTGGGGGTCGGTTGCGCTGGAAGATTCCCGGCTCATCACCGGGCAGAACCCGGCATCTGGCGGTGGTGTTGCCA
>JBDSHB010000213.1:0-4289 GCA_039918695.1 Nitrospirales bacterium
TAAATGGAACGGTGAAACCATCATTTCCTATCGGGGGACAGATAGCGCGGGAGAATTACTTGGTACGGATTTTCCCATTGCGGTTAATGATGATTATGACGAAGCTCAGGTGCTCTCTGCGGGGAGGATATCAGGTGCTGAGATCTCATCAGACCGAAAATGTGTCTATTTAAAGAGGGAAGCGCCTTAGAGGTATCTTGCGGATGAGTATTTGTTGGTCGTTGATTGATGGATGTCAAATTTCGTGACCCAGTCCACGGCATTACAGAGCTCTTGAAAATCCAGGGGCTTTTCAAAGACTCGATTCACGCCGTTTTTAAATGCGCGAAGTCGGACGATGTGGGATAATTCGGCAGTGATTAGAAAAATTGAGAGAATTTCCTGGGAATATTTATGATTAACTTGTTCAATGAAATCAAGCCCATCCATCTGTGGCATATTGTTGTCGGTAATGATGATGGAGACCGACTCTTTCTGCAAGATGTCAAGCCCTTCCACACCATTTCCTGCTTCTGAACACACATACCCTCGAAGTTCTAAGAATTCTTTCAGGCAGGTTCGATGATGTCGATCATCGTCAACTAACAAGATTCGGTCTTTGATGGCAACCTTGGGAGGATCGGGTTTTGGTGAATACTGGTATACGCCTAAAATTTTCATGATGCCTTACATTTATTGGGGTCGAATTGTTTTCTCTCAAAAGGTGGCGGAGGGACCTTTGAGAAGGTGGCTGATGAGGAGACCAGACTCCAGGTGCGGTCGAAATCGTAGTTCCCCTGAAACCAGTCCCTCCGCCGAGGCTCATATCGTGGCGCTCAATACAAGTGTTGCCATGTGTCAACTTTATCGTTAGGACATTCGAATTGCGTCGTTCTCCACGCCATTAGGCCGTATAACCAGTATTTAAAAAAATGCTTCGCCCCAAAAACTGGGGAGTAGTAATAGTTGATCGGTTCAAATGCAAGGGGTGTTCCAATAAATATTGTTATGAAAAAATCATAAATTTCAACTGGTTAGGAAGTGTGTGAATAAAAGCTTTGCTATTAGTTATGCAGGTAAAACCCTACAGCATCG
The DNA here is from genome assembly GCA_039918695.1 of Nitrospirales bacterium. Taxonomy (GTDB): domain Bacteria; phylum Nitrospirota; class Nitrospiria; order Nitrospirales; family UBA8639; genus Nitrospira_E. The sequence continues at coordinate 1,075 of JBDSHB010000213.1, forward strand.
AGCGGACTTCCTTCATGAGTCAAATGGCCGGACGGTGTCCATCGATTAACTTGGGAAATCATTTGACGGGGCGGTTTTTGCTTAAGAATGGCTCACCCACGAACGCCAGGAATTGAGAAATGGACTGACATATCTGAGAATCACAGTTGGTGGCTGTCTTGAGGAACTTTTCGAGAACAAATGGAACTCTCGGGTCTGTGGTCCTGTTCGTGCCGGTCCGTGTTGCCAAATGGTTGGTGAATGCCCTTATCTGAAAAAATCCAGACGGAAGCGACTTGGGGCCAAGATGAGTATCCTGATGCTAGTTGGAAATAAATATCTATGTTGGGGGAGACATCAGACTATTATGATGTCACCAATATGGATGTTCGAGAGGGCCAGGCTTGCCCCATTGGGAAGTGCAAAGACCAGGAATAGCGGTTGTTTCATGCAGGGATTTCATGTAGTTTTGTCCATATCACCCTTGACCTGGATCCTACCAAAAGGCATTCTTAAGGGATCAATCAGGAGTAGAATTCAAGATCCCACATCAGAGTTCTTGACATCATTCGAAGGGACTGCATACAGTTTTGAGGTAGCTTTGCAATTGAAAAGACATTGTCATTGCTAAAGAAATTTTTGTAGAACGGAAAGAGGAATCATATTGGATGGGATCTATGCGGATGCGTCTGTCAGTCAAGAAAAGAAATAGTGGAGGTGAAGCATGACCGAAGTACTGTCTTATTCGAATGTAAGGAGAGTAGTGAAATTTGGCCTACTGGGCGGATGCCTGATTGCGATAATGGCGGGGTGTAGTTCCAAATTACAAACGACAGTGATGAGTGTGACAGAACCGGAACCTCCCGCCAAATCCCAAGTGGTAACGCTTGAACCTGTGACGCCGCATGCTGAGGCGGTTCTTCAGCCACCCGCACAGCCACCCGTACAGGCTGAAAAAATCATTGGGATTCCGGATATGGAAATTCCCGGTGAAGAGCCTGCCCGTCCGGTTATTCCTCCTTCGGCTCCTGTTGACATTTTTGCCACTCCTCGAACGACAGTCGTCGAACCGGCTGTCCCTGCGGCTCTTGAAGCTCCCCTGGTAGCTGAAGCCATGGTTCCTCCGTCTCCTATAGCTATCCCACCAAGCCAAATTTCTCCTCAAGAATCATCACAAGGGTTTGGAGTCCCGCCGATTTCGTTTGAACCGGAAACACCGGCACGCCCGACAATTCGTGGAGACGCGGCTCCCCCGGAACAATTGATCGCTCGGGTGGAACCCGAGGCCGGCAAACCGGTTCAGCAGGTCGCAGCACTGCCCGAGATGATTGAAAAGAGGACTGAAGATCTTGTTAAATCTCTGGGAGATATTTATTTCGATTATGACCGATTTTCTATTCGGAAGGATGCGATTTCAGTTCTGCTAGAAAATGCCCAAACACTGGCTTCGGGTTTGTCGAATAACAAGATTGTGATCGAAGGACATTGTGATCAGCGTGGCACGGGAAGTTACAATATGGTGCTTGGTGAGCGAAGAGCAAATGCGGTGAGGGAATATTTAGTCGATTTAGGCGTCCCTAGTGAGAACCTTCAGGTTGTGAGTTATGGAAAAGAGAAACCATTTTGCACCGACCAGAATGAAGTGTGCTGGCAAGAAAATCGGCGCGGTCATTTTGTCGTGCAGTAAGAGGTTTAAGTTAATTGGGCTAGAGACGTTTCTTGTAGGAGTGTTTGAATGGAGAAAAGAGGGGTCCATTCCTCCTAAGAGGTCTGTCGGGTCAGTTCCTTGATTGCGGCCTTTTGAATTATCGGCAGTCCCTCTTATTCTTATGCCTGGTCCTTTATATCTTCAGTGCCCAGCCGTAGTTTCTTCGGTTTTTCCCATCAGAGATGTCTGATTCCCGATTTCCCCGCTATCGTCAATGCCCTGTTCGAGGCGCCCATGGAAGTCAACCAGTACTAAAAATGAGAATGCGATAAGGCAAGGAGCCTTATATGTATGTACAATTCGTCAAGAGAGGTGGAGGAAATGGAATTATGTCAAAATCTGTTCGCCAATATTCCTGAACACCTTGACCATGAATTGACGAGTAAGTTGTTGAGGGATCGTTCGGTACGTATTGAACGGATTGTGTCACGGGGCCAGGCATCTCCACCAGACTATTGGTACGATCAGGCAGAGCATGAATGGGTCGTGGTGCTGACAGGAAAAGCCACCATCAAAATTGAGGGACAACCTGAAATGATGCTTGGTCCTGGAGATACTCTTTATCTTCCAGCGCATACCAGACATCGTGTGGAATGGACCGATCCACAACAGAACACAATCTGGCTTGCAGTATTTTGGATGGACTGAAGCCTTCCGGGGTTCAAACTTAATACCGTGGGATATGTACTTTAGTGTGGATTTTTCTGCTCAATGTGTTCATGAGCCGGCGCCCCGGGAAAGGAAAGCAAAGATTTATGTGAATGCATAGATAATAAAAGAAGTGATAAGCCAGAATGCTCCTTTGATCAAGAAAAACACCACTCCATACTATCCAAGCCTTTTCATCCAGCTAACTTCCTGCCAAGGATTCAGGAATATTACAGTTTAAATGTGCGCATGGTTGTTTTCCTTTCTCTGGTAAAGAGATAACTCCGCCGGATGCAAAGCGGAAAACTCTTTTGCCGATCATGAAAGGAAGGAATGTGCCTGATAGCATGTGCTAAGCGATGCGTTGCCCCGCTACAATGGGTTGGATGTAACTGCGTGCCATCAATATCCGCATCAATGATTCGAAGAGTGTTGAGAAAGGCCAAACATATCTTAATGGGATCGAACACTTTTGGAATCACGCCAAACGCCATTTACGATAATTCAACGGTATTCCTCCGCAGCATTTCCATCTGTATCTCAACGAATGGGAATGGTGGTTTAATGCTCTATCGCCTTAACCCGGGATCAAGGCACTCACGGGGTGGCTCAAGAAAGAAACGAAATGAACAATCTTCTGTGTGTCATCCCCTTGGTTTTTAAATGGTAAATTTGGGGCTATTATAGGCCACGGATGCTGGATTTTCACAGGACCCAATGCCAGCGCAATTGAATTGGTTGAGGGGAGAGTTGACATCTGTTGTTTCAGGCGCATATGACGCTACATGAGTTTTAGGGGGAAACGTTGAGGGAAAATTGATAAGATACATGCACCGGTTGTTTTAAGGTATTTTGGTTTTTTAAATATGGCTTTTGAATC
>JBDSHB010000214.1:0-3599 GCA_039918695.1 Nitrospirales bacterium
CAATTCCCCCGGCAGCCCCCAATAGATGGCCGGTCATGGACTTGGTAGAACCCACAGGAATGGAATAGGCCCGGTCCCCAAAGACTTTTTTGATGACCTGCGTTTCAACCCGATCGGCAAAGGTGGATGTGGCATGGGCATTAATATATCCCACAGATTCTTTGGCGATCCCCGCATCCTGAATCGCACGCTCCATACAAGTCACCGCACCGGCACCATCATCTGGCGGAGCGGTTATATGAAAGGCATCGCTATTCATAGCATAGCCGAGCACCTCGGCATAAATGCGCGCACCCCGAGATTTGGCGTGCTCCAATTCCTCTAAGATTAAAACACCGGCACCTTCGCCAATGACAAATCCGTCACGGTCTTTATCAAAAGGCCGACTAGCCCGTTTCGGTTCATCATTCCTTCTGGACAACGCCTTCGCCGCCGCAAATCCAGCAACCGCTGTAGGGCAAATGGTTGATTCCGCTCCTCCAACCAGCATGACATCGGCCTCTCCCCGCTGAATCAGTCGAAATCCATCTCCAATACAATGATTCCCTGTGGCACAGGCCGTGACCGAACAGGCATTCGGACCCTTGGCACCAAAACGAATCGCCACCTGCCCTGAGGCCAAATTAATAATGACCATCGGGATAAAAAATGGCGAAACCCGGTCCGGGCCACGTTCCAGCAACACCTTATGATAATGCTCAATGGCCGGAAGACCTCCAATGCCTGCTCCAATATAGACACCTACACGATCCGCCTCATCTGGATTCACGACAAGCTTGGCATCATCCACTGCTTCTTGACTAGCGGCAATGGCAAAATGGATAAAGGTATCCATCTTTTTAATTTCTTTTTTCTCAATGAACGTCGAGGGATCAAAGTTCTTAACCTCCCCCGCAATCTGCACAGAATACTGGCTGGCATCAAATCTGGTAATGGGTCCGATCCCGGATTGGCCTTTACATAGTTTATCCCATGTGTTGGGCACACCAATATCCAACGGGGTGACCAATCCCAATCCTGTCACGACCACTCGTCGTGGCGTCCATTCAGTCATTGGGGAACTCCGTACACATCATGGTTGGAAAACCTGGATACTGAATCCAAGGCCTTACCCCCTCGACGCCCACGATCAACCATGGGTGAACCGCAACTTCGCACAGCGATCAATGTCCTTCTCAGACTTTTTCCTTAATAAAATCGATGGCCGCCGAGACTGTTTGAATTTTTTCTGCATCTTCATCAGGAATTTCGATTTCAAACTCTTCCTCTAAGGCCATCACCAATTCCACCGTATCCAAGGAATCAGCTCCGAGATCTTCTACAAACTTGGCCTCAGGGACCACATCATCTTCTTCAACACCTAATTGTTCCACAATAATTTTTTTAACACGCTCTTCAACTGCCATTGTTGGCTCCTCCTCCTTGCAAAGTTTATCGAATGAGACACATCCTGTTGCGCATGGGCTTAGGACGCCATATGCATCCCGCCATTCACATGTAACACATGACCGCTAATATACCCGGCCTTCTCTGAACTCAGAAAGCACACCGCATCGGCAACATCCGAAGGTTGCCCTAACCGCTTTAATGGAATTTGATTCAGTAACCCCTCTTTAATTTCCGGCGAAAGATGTTGGGTCATCGCGGTGTCAATAAATCCCGGTGCCACGGCATTGACTGTAATATTTCGACTGGCATACTCCCGGGCAATTGTTTTGGTGAGACCAATTACTCCCGCTTTTGACGCGGCATAGTTGGCCTGGCCCATGTTCCCGATCGCTCCGACAATGGAAGCAATATTGACGATTCGACCACTTCGTTGCTTGCTCATGGAAGGCAGAACGGCCTTGGCACAGAAAAATGTGCCGGTCAAATTAACCTGCAGGACGGCAAGCCAATCCTCTTCTTTCATCCGCATTAACAAACCATCTCGCGTAATCCCTGCGTTATTCACCAGGATATCCACTCGCCCCCATTCTTTGAGGACGCGATCCATCATTCCCTTAGCCTGCTCCCATTCACCAACATTGACCGAAACCGCCAAGGCTTTGCGACCTAATTGCTGGACAAGATCCACGGTTTCCTGACAACGTTCAGCATCAAGATCGGCGACCACGACATCGGCACCTTCCTTAGCCAATGTGGTCGCAATCGCCTGCCCGATTCCTTGGGCACCACCCGTCACTACTGCAATTTTTTCCGTGCACAACATTCTCAAATCCTTCTTGGAAATTTGGCCCAGTTTGTCCTTAGGAACAGTGCGACAGGACGTGAGCGTAGGATTCCTGATCCATCACATTCCACGTGGTAGCCTCTGGAGCAATGCGCTTTACTAATCCCGTCAAGACTTTCCCTGGACCGATTTCCACGAAATGCGTGATGCCCATCAGCGCCATGGCCTGAATGGTTTCCTGCCACCGCACGGGGGAAGGTAATTGTCGAACAAGGGACTCACGAACCTCCTCCGCTGATAACAAGGCTTTGGCTTCCACATTATTAACCAACGGTACATTTAAAGCAGACCACTTTAAAGAATCAATATCTTTTTTCAATCTGTCAGCAGCAACCTGCATCAAGGGGGTATGAACCGGGACGCTGACCGGAAGTGGCATAACCCGCTTCGCTCCACGTGCTTTAGCCAATTCTGCCGCATGTTCCACTGCCGCTTTTTCTCCCGCAATGACCGTTTGGCCTGGCGAATTGAAATTGGCTGGAGCCACAACTCCCACAGATCCTGCTTCTTGACAGACGCCTCGGACATCCTTTTCTGATAGGCCTAAGATCGCGGCAACTAACCCGCTTCCAGGAGCCACCGCTTCCGCCATATAACGTCCGCGCTTCTGCACCAAATTCACCGCTTCTCGAAACTCCAGCGCGCCTGCCGCCACTAGCGCGGTATATTCGCCCAAGCTATGACCGGCAACCGCAGCGGGAAGAAGGGGACCTTCACGGACCAGTTGAAACGCCGCGAGACTAGTCACCAGCAATGCCGGCTGCGTATATTCAGTTCGATTGAGTTGCTCCAACGGCCCCTCAAAACACAATCGACCGACATCGTATCCCAAGATATCCGTGGCTTCCTGGTAGAGAGCCTGAACCGTGGGGCTACTATCAAAAAGAGGCTTTCCCATTCCAACTGACTGCGAGCCTTGCCCAGGAAACAGAAAACCAAAGACTGGCGTCATCCTTTTCGCTCACTCTCTATAAAATTCCATGACTCAGGAGCAGTCCACAACATGGCTCCTCTCACGTCCAGTAACTAATCAACAATAAACTCTCCACCATCCACACAGATCACATTTCCAGTGATCCAATGGGCTTTCGGATGACTTAACAGTCCTAACGCATCGGCGACATCTTGAGTCGTGGTCAGTCGGTTTGATGGGTTTTTTCGTTTGGCTAAGGTCAGCATTTCATCAGATCCGGGTATTTTACGCAAAGCCGGAGTATCCGTGACACCGGCCATCAGCGAGTTTACGGTGATACCCAGAGGAGCCAGTTCCAGAGCTAATTGTCTGGTGTGGGACTCCAGAGCTGACTTCGCAGCAGAAACCGCTCCATACGTTCGCCAGACTCGTGCCCCTCCGGCGCTGGTCATG
>JBDSHB010000215.1:0-3834 GCA_039918695.1 Nitrospirales bacterium
ACAAAAGTAATTCCGAGCAGGAGAGTTGGGAGGTAGCGCATACGAGGCCTCCATGGTATGAGGTAAAGGTTTGCTTTGTGGGGAATCTCGGGGGAGGGCTCTTTATCCATACTTTATTGTGGCTGAAATCTTAACTATCTACATGATATCTTATCCTTCGTCTGTTGTTTGAGCAAATCGCGAAATGATAGGAATGAGTTTGCCTGGGAAGCTGGGAAAGTTTCCATGGCCCGAGGCAAGGGAAGTTTATAGAAAAATAAGGAAATAGTTAAAACGATGTTGTCTTTTCTTCAAGGTAAAGGGGCCCCAAATAAAAAGCGAATTTTCTTTCTTCTGGTAATGGCTTTGTTCCTGATTTCCGGCGCGCTATTGTTTAATGCCCCAGAACAGACACAGGTCATCAATATAAATTTTCCCAGCGGTGGTGTGTTGAAAGCGGAGGTTGCGGATACACCGGAAAAGCTTTTATTCGGATTAGCATTTAGAAGCGCCCTTCCTCCCAATGAGGGAATGATTTATATTTTTGAAAATTCCGGTCTCCATCGGGTCTGGACAAAAGAGTTTCAATTTCCTGTTGATGTGATTTGGATTGATGAAAGTAAAATTGTCGTGCATATAATCGAAAGGGCTCTTCCGTGCAGTGAAAGGCAATGCCCCTGGTATGGTCCCCCGCCTCAAGATGCACGTTATATTGTTGAAGCCAATGCTGGATTTGTGGACCAAGCCAAAATTAAGATAGGTGCGCAAGTAACCTTTACCTTGCTTGTCTCGTAAAGATGAACGGGTGATGAATGATTCCAAATTCGAGCGTGATATGGACGGCAGGATACATGAACCGCTGAGTCCCAAAGAGGGATTTATTTTTGTCGGGAGGCTGGAGGATATCCCCAAAGGAAAGGGGCGTGTATTCAAGGTCGACGGGAAAAGTGTGGCTGTCTTTCGCATTGATGATCGGTGCTTTGCTATTAATGATATCTGTCCGCACCAGGGAGCCTCTTTGGGGAAAGGCCGATTGAAAGGTTTTGTTGTTTCTTGCCCGTGGCATCATCAACAATTTGACATTCGATCGGGATTTGGGCCAGATGGCGGAGGCTATTGTGTGGTCAATTATGATGTGGCGGTTGATAAGGGAAATGTTTTTGTCTGTCTGAAAAAACGTGATTGGCTGACAGGAGAATAATGGACTTTACAGACGTAACAGGAGTTAAGGTTTCGTCAAGGTGAGAGCATGAACATAGAGCAGGTGCAGACAAAAACTCTTCAGGTTTTCCAATCGGCCGCCTTTATGGTGCATTTATGGGAAGATCGGACACGCGGGGAACAATGGGTGCCAAGCTATGACCCTAAAGTGCTGGGATTGGTGGGAGATGAGTTTCTTCGAACCGTCAGTAATAATGCGGTAGATTCCGGTCAGCGATCATTTGAATTTCAGGCGTTGGAACCAGGAACACATCATTTGGAGTTTAGTAAAAGGATGTCTTGGAAGTTTACAGCAGAGGATCGACGGATTTTTAAGGTCATCGTCTTCCCACCCCCTTCCTGAATGAATTTACCACATGCCGGATATTGGGTATCTCAATGGGCACTTTTCTCCATTAGAAGAGATTAAGATCTCTCCGGATGATCGTGGATTTTTATTTGGGGATGGCGTCTATGAAGTGATTCGTGCCTATCATGGGATTCCTGCCTTTTGGGGTGAGCATTTCAGTAGGCTAGTTAGGAGTGCCAAAGAAATCCAGCTCCACTTTTCTTTAGAACAAGCGCAATTTCAGCGGCTCCTTCTTGATGGTCTTCAGCAGAGTGGGTATCAGGAAGGAAAAATCTATATTCAGGTGACCAGAGGGGTCGCTCCGCGTGAACATACGTTCCCTCCAAATGGAGAACCCACGGTCTATTTGGCATTTCGGGAAATGGTTGCCTTGCCAACAGAAGTCTGCCAACGGGGAGTCAATGTCATTACCCTACCAGATACTCGATGGCACCGCTGTGATATAAAAAGCCTGAATTTGCTTCCGAATGTGTTGGCTAAGCAAAAGGCTCGGGAGGCCAATGCCTTCGAGGGCATTTTTGTGAGAGACGGACGGGTGACCGAAGGGGCTACCAGTAATATTTTTGCTGTGAAAAATGGCACGATTATCACTCCGGAACGCAATCATTTAGTCCTCGCTGGTGTGACGCAACAACAGGTGGTGACCTTAGCTCAGGCAAAAGGTTTGAGCGTCCAATTTCGGCCCATTCCTGTTTCAGAGTTTCTGCAATCCGACGAAGCCTTCCTTGTGGGCACCACAATTGAAATTCTGCCAGTCATCCAAGTTAATGGGGAAGCTATACGGGATGGAAATCCTGGCCCCATTACCACAATTCTGAAGCAGCAATTTACTGCCCATGTTTCCGGCCTCACGATGTCGTAGATTCTACAAGTCAGAATTTTTACAAGCCTGCAGAGAATAATTGGCGGCTATTCGGCGACAGTTTGCTTGTATTCACATTTTCATTTCGGGTATGCCATTTTTAATATTTCTGATGGTAAATGCGAATGAAATCAAACTCATATCTTTCGGACTTGACAGTCTGAATCGATTGGATTACCTTTTGCCCTTCCCATATTTTTTTGAAATATTGTTAACTGCTTGATATGTTAAATGCGTCTCTTGATTTTGTTTATTTCACCTTAAGGAGGCCGGTCCATGTTTCATGTGAAATCTAGGAAAGCTATCAACACACTTTCCATTGGATTGTTAGTAGTGGGGTCCAGTCTTTTGTCAGGAGGAACCCTACTGGCGGAAGAACTTCAGGATAAAGTTATTCACAGCACGGGTATGGTTCATCAAGAATCACCTGGATGGGCAGAGCGGTTAAAAGGGCAGACAATCATGGAGGACACCAAGGAAGGCCGTCCGAACCGGGCTGCCATGGTGGAACGCCAACATGATCGGATCATGCTGAGAATGGAAAACGAGTCCGGTGCTCAACATGCTGACCATACGGCAACCGGTTTTTACAACACAATGACCAATATGCATCAATATGGCGCAGGAGGCCAGGATTTACTTTTGGCATCTGATCGGAATGTGGAGCCTGTTGCAGCGAGTGGTGGAAATTGTCCTTCAACTGCCCCTGTCAGGGAATATGATATTTCGGCCATCAATGCCGAGATTACCCTCAACCAATGGCTCGATTACTACCCGGGCTACATGTATGTCCTAACTGAAAATATCGATAAGATACGCGAAGAGGAAGCCAAAAATGCTGAAGCCAGAGAGGTGGATGGTCATGGTGATCCCGGCGCGGTAGCTAACGGTCTCCAGGACCAATGGATTCAACCTCTGGTAATCAGGGGAAATCAAGGGGATTGTGTGAAATTCACCCTCCGGAATCAACTCGAGTTTGGGGAGGAGGCCAGTCTCCACATTCATGGCTCGAATATGGTTATCCGCAAAACCGGACAGCCTGCTACGACCACCAATCGTGACACCGTGGCTGAAGAAGGCCAGGTCGTAGAGATGGAGTGGTATATCCATCCAGATACCCAGGAGGGCGGCCGACAATTTCATACCTTTAGTAATGATCGAGAATTGACGGTCATGGGTCTAATGGGGACATTTGTAGTCGAACCACATGGCTCTGAATATTTGAATCCGTTGGGCAACGGAGACGCAACTCCTATGACCAGCGGATGGCAAGCCATTATCAAAAATGGAACGGGGCCTGATTTTCGTGAGTTCGTGTTGATTTACCATGAGGTGGGTGACGAGGCGTTTCGTCCGGTGAACAAGCATGGTGATTTCTTACCCCAACGGGATCCTCTCACCGATGCCTATCGGCCGGGGGCTC
>JBDSHB010000216.1:0-3166 GCA_039918695.1 Nitrospirales bacterium
GATACGTAGGGTTTCCCCGAGTGAAAGTCTATCCAGGATCCTGGTGGGAATGGTCACGGGATTTCGCGGCACCGGCGGAAAAAGACGTGAAGTTATTATTTCGGGTCACCAATCAGGATCAGATGAAATCATCTTGATCTTGTGTATGAGGAATGAGAGGATAACTTAATCTCTCAGTTTAATATTAATCTACTTTTTCAAGGAGGTCAGGGATGAGAAAGCAATTGGTCAGTAAGGCAATTGGCATAGTCGCCATACTCGGGATTCTGGTTGCGGGGGCCTGGGGGTCTGTCGCGCTTGCAGGAGCCAATCCACATGTGGCTGAAGCGATTACTCATGCTGAGGGAGCAGTGAAGCACGGGGAGAAGGGACATGCTGATAAGTTGGTCGAACATGCGGAAGAAGCCTTGACCCATGCCCAGGCTGCTCAAAAAGACGTGAAGAATCCTCATTTAGATGAAGGCGTTCACGAACTGATGGAAGCGGTGGAGCATGGCAAAGCCGGGCATGCCGATGTCGGGACCAAGCATGCGAAAAGTGCAGTTATGCATTTGAAAGAGGTTAAGTAATCATAAAGCCTTAATCTGATAAAAAAGCGGGTAGAGTTCACCTCTGCCCGCTTTTTTTGTGGGGTGGTGATGTCAACGATCAGTGGAGGGTTTTTTCAATTTTCTCCTGTATTTGGAGACGTTCAACGCAATCTGGAGACTATCCTGAATGCCATTCATGCCTTTGAGGGACATCTCCTTGTTTTTCCAGAACTTGCCCTCTCGGGATATCAATTCCTTTCTAAAGAAGAAGTCCGGGAGCTGGCAGAAGACATCCCTTCTGGTCCAACCATCAAAGCCTTGGAAAAAGCCATTCGAGGGCGTGATCTGCACGTGGTGGTCGGGTTGGCTGAACGAGACCATGACCGGGTATTTAATTCGGCAGTGCTGATCGGCCCGAAAGGGTATATCGGGACCTATCGCAAAACGCATTTATTTTTTGAGGAAACCCTCTGGTTTGCTCCTGGAGATACGGGATTTCTTGTCTGGGATATTGGAAAGGCCAAGGTTGGTCTTCTCGTCTGTTTTGATTGGTTTTTTCCCGAAGCCGCAAGAAGTCTGGCCATCAAGGGAGCCGATATTTTATGCCACCCCAGCAATTTAGTGTTGCCCTATTGTCCTGATGCCATGGTGACAAGATGTTTAGAAAATGGAGTGTTTGCCATAACAGCTAATCGAGTCGGCAGGGAACAGCGTGGGGAAAAACCGGCATTGCCATTTATTGGCATGAGTGAGATTGTGGCCCCCAATGGACGGATTTTGTGTCGGTCTTCCCAAAAGGACGAAGAGCTTGGTCTGTACGAAATGGATATGGCGGAAGCTCGGGACAAACGAATCAATCCCTATAATGATTTGCTCAAAGACCGACGTCCTGAATGGTATGTCTTGTAAGCCGTAAGTAGCGGAATCCACAGGACAGGGCGGTGGCCTGTCTTGACATAACCGCAAGGATGCCATAAATCCTGAAATAGGGGCGTAAACCTAAGAACCCGATTATGGTAAGGAAGAGATTTTTTCAAGGATGAATCTTTCTATTGGCAGGGATGAGGAGGATATTATGAAGAGGTGGGTGGTCATTTCGGTTGTGCTTCTGATGGGATTGTCGGGGTGTATGGTTTCGAAGACGAAATATGAGGCATCGATGGCGGATATGGAGTCGGCCAAGGCCGATTTGGAGAAAAGCCGGATGCATCAGGAAGCCCTTGAAGAACAAATACGCAATTTAAGGGGATTGAACGAAAAAGTTTCTACAGATTTAGAGACGATGACCACCGAGGTGCAACGGATTAAAGAAGGGCGAAAAAATGAGCACACCTTATTGGAAACACGTGAACGGGAATTAGATCAGGAGAAAGAGCAACTCACTTCAAAATTGCGGGTGGTCGTGGACCAATATCAAAAAGTGAAAGCCCAAAACACAGCCCTGAAAGAGACGGTGGTGCGCTATCAGAAGGAATTAAAAGATACCCGGGAGTCTTCCGTAGGGAGTACTGCCGGACTGATGAAACCCTCGGAAAACCCGGATATGTCCAAGAGCGGAATTGCCCCGCCAGTGACTAGTCCGATTGTTTCGTCCAAGCCACCCGTGCCAAAAATTGTGACTCCTCCAACATTTCCCAAAATGGGAGGGGATTTAGTCAATATTAATAAGGCTCCCGTGAGTGACCTGGTGTTGACGCTAGGGTTAACCCGTGAAGTAGCCGAGGAAGTGGTTTCAAACCGGCCTTATCGGCTTCGTGGCGAACTTGTGGCGAAAAACATTATTCCCAAGGCCACATTTGACGAGATCAAGGACCGTATTACGGCTTCTCCGTAATAAGCACAATTGGCGTAGTTGGAGAGGCTCACTATCCCGGGAGACAGGGTTAAGGCTGAAACGGGGGGAGTATAGAAAAAGCACTATACGGCCTAAAGAGGAAAGCATCCTTCAACAAGGGGAACTTCATCAACAGGGTGGAGTTCCCCTTTTTTTTGAGTGGCCTTACGATATGGTCGAAGTGTTTGAACCGTCTGTCAGGCACCGATCTTCAATAATCTGTCCATCCTGCAGTTGAATGAGCCGGTCCGTCTGAAGGGAGAGTTTTTCGTTGTGGGTCACAATCACGAAGGCTGTTCCATGCGTGTGATTGAGTTTTCGTAAAAGCGCAAATAATTCATCACCGGTATGCGTGTCGAGATTGCCAGTCGGTTCATCCGCCAGCACCAGGTCAGGGCGCCGGATCAAGGCTCTGGCTACGGCGACACGTTGCTGTTCTCCTCCGGATAATTCCCCTGGTTTATGGTGCAGGCGGTGAGAGAGCCCCACTTCAGACAGGAGAGATTGAGCCGCGTCCATGGCTTGCTGTTTGGGAATTTTTTGAATGAGCGCCGGAAGGTAGGTGTTTTCCAACGCGGTGAATTCCGGCAGAAGGTGATGAAATTGAAAGACAAATCCGATGGATCGATTCCGGAACCCCGCTAGGGCTGTTTCGCTTACCCGGAACATATTCTTTCCCTCAAACAGCACCTCTCCGCTGGTCGGGCGATCCAATGTTCCCATAATATGGAGCAACGTACTTTTCCCTGCCCCTGATGCTCCGACAATCGACACCATTTCCTTTCGCGCTAAGGTCATGGTA
>JBDSHB010000217.1:0-3564 GCA_039918695.1 Nitrospirales bacterium
GACCACGCCTAAGAAGGAAGGTATAGCCGAACTGGACGACATCCTGTGATGCCTTAGGAAATTCCTGCCTGGCGTTGAAGCCACCGGATGTAGCCAATAATCTGCGTGACATCATCGGCGGTCATGCCCTCAATCTTCGGCAAGTTCCCGAACTTCCAATGGTGCGCTTTGACCCCCTGGGCCGCAGCCCGCTGAAAAGCAAAATCCGCATGATGACTAGGTTCATAAATCTTATGAACCAAGGGAGGACCTTGCGCGGATCCCGTGGCTTGCGTCCCGTGGCAAGGAGAACAAAATGCATTGAATTTTTCCTCGCCATCTTTGAATTCTGTTGGAAGATTTTTTACTACGGATATTTGTGCTATGGGTGCAGGAGCAGAGGACTCCCCGGCACTCGTCCCATTCTCAGAACAGCCAATAACAAACCAACAAAGGAATCCTGCAAAACCTCTGAGAATTATCCGTCTAGAATGATGGTTCATGTCCAATTTCCTTTACACCCATCCTCGTTCACAATCAAACGTGGCCACAGCCTCATATTTATCCGGCAAGAAGCGGATCAGGAAGTTGGGCCTCTTCAAATCCCTCTTGACGAATCACGCAACTATCACATTGACCACACGGTTGATTGTGTCGTCCTGGATTATAACAACTATTCGTCCATTGAAAAGGCACCCCTAAGACATGTCCTTTTTGGATAATTTCTCGTTTGGTCAAAAAGAGCAGCGGAGCGAGAATGTCGATTTGTTGACCTTCCATTCCCATTCGCGTGCCAAGGCGAGCCACGTCCTTGAACGCCTGAATAAATGCTGGTCGACAATCCGGATAGCCGGAATAGTCACGAATGTTGGCCCCAAAAAATATGCTGGAGGCACCCAACACTTCGGCATAGGCCAGCGCCAGACTTAAGAAAATCGTATTCCTGGCCGGAACATAGGTGACGGGAATCTGCTGTTCACGATCCCGTGCCGTTCGATTGGTGGGAACGGGAATCTGATCGGTTAACGCCGATCCTCCAAAGGTTCGCAAGTCCAGTTGGATAATTTTGTGTTCTTTGATCCCAAAATATTCAGAAATTTTCTGTGCACAATCGATTTCTGTTCGATGACGTTGTCCATAATCAATAGTCAGGAAATACAGCTCATGTCCTTCTGATTTGGCAATGGCCGCCGTCACCGTTGAGTCCAACCCGCCACTTGCCAGGACAACAATCTTTGACTTAAGCATACGAGAGCGTTCCTTGAAGCCTGTTCCTCTCGCCTATCAGATGGATAGGGGGGCGTAAAAGGAATAATCAGTCACGGGCTCAAGTTTTGTTGGAAGGGAAGTTGAAGGCGCAAAACGCCTTTGCCAAATTGGATAAGTTTATGACAGTCCCAGTTAGACACGGTGAGAGAGCACATGGGGTAATCCTTGTGATTATTGCCGCTGTTCCGATCGTTCAATTTTTTCCATCAGTTCACGCTTGGATTTACACTCAACGCATAGACGCGCAAACGGAAGCGCTTGCAAACGCTTTTCATTGATTTCCCCCCCACATTCCGCGCACACGCCATAGGTGCCCTCATCCAAACTATCCAAGGCATCATCAATCAGTTGTCGTTCACGATTTCGCATTTCCTGAAGCGAAATTCCCATTTCGCGATCTAAATCCACCAACGCCTGGTCTCCGCTATCCATGGCCGCTTCCAGCCGGCGCTGCTGTTCTTCAGTCACTGATTGTCCAAGCTGTTGTTTGATTTCTTGAATCAGGGCTTCCCGTTTGGCCAATAGGATTTCCTTTAATGCCACATGACGATCGTCCGGTTGGGCTTTCACCGGCTTCCGCGAAGCGGGGGATGTGGAGGTGGCTTTTGATGTGTCTTTAGCCGTGGCTTTTTTTGTCACGGCAGAGACCGTCGTTTTCGTTTCTTTCTTAGCTGGTCTTGCGGCCATACTACATTCCTTTCATCCTTCGAAAGTTAACCATTCTCTCACACGACTTGAGGATCAATTTCTGCGACCCCTTCCCCGTTTCATCATGTAATAAAACTACAGTCTATAGACTTAGTCATACGTAATCAGGGAGTGAATGTCACACCCGTTTAATTTATTTCGTCCGCCGAGCCCAAGTAATTCGACTAAAAATACCACACCGGCAATATCTCCTCCCAATTGCCGAATCAAATGGACCGTAGCCGCGGCCGTTCCTCCAGTGGCAAGAAGATCATCAACCACAAGCACCCGCTCTCCCTTTTCAATCGCGTCACGATGAATCGCCAAAGCCGTCGAGCCATACTCTAAATTATAATTGACTTCAAACACATCTGCGGGCAATTTTCCAGGCTTCCGGACAGGAACAAACCCGGCATTCAGGTGATACGCCAATGGGCTCCCCAAAATAAATCCTCGCGATTCGATTCCAACCACTCTAGTAATGCCGGCATCCCGATAGTGTTGAATACATTCATCGATGATGGAACGAAAGCAAGCAGGATTGTTTAATAAGGGCGTAATATCGTAAAAAAGGATACCGGGTTTGGGAAAATCCGGAACCTCGCGAATATGTGCTTTATAGTCCATAAATTAGCTGCTCAATCCTGATGAAGCCTATGGATTCTTCCATTTTTGAGATTGGAATTACCCGATCCGCAGTGCCCCCTATCCCTTACAGAGAAGTACGAAGAATTTGAAACCGTTCAGTTTGCCTGTTTGGTTCTTTCCAGTCAACTATTACCTGAAGAACTTGAGAGAGAGGATGCCCTGTGTGGAGGGCTTGGAGAAAGGTCTCAACAGATGCTTGTGGCCCCTCAACTTCCAATTCGACTTCTCCTTCAGCACGGTTTCGCACCCACCCATGCAATGCCGTCTTGTTGGCCTGCATTTGTACAAATGCTCGAAACCCGACTCCTTGAACTTTTCCACTGACACAGGCATGAGCCCGAACAATCTCTTCCATTTGCTCTTCCACTTTATTCGGTCATTCCTTTTCAACCGGATACCGTGCTTCCAGATTTTTTTTTGAATGGTTAGCGGCATAATCCTGTAGAAGCTGCTTTCCAACCTTCGTGCCTTCTCGGATACAATCAGGGATACCGATGCCATACATTCCTGCTCCCGTCACATAGAGGCCTGGCGAATTGGCTAACTGTTCCTGAACCTTAGCCAACCGGTCCCGATGTCCGAGCACATATTGAGGCATTCCCTGCTTCCATCGATGGACTTCTGTATAGGTTGGAGCGGTCGTGATCCCGACCATAGAGGTTAATTCTCCCCGCACACACTCCACGAGTGAGCCCTCATCCTGCTCAAGAATCGTCTCTCGCCCTCGACCACCGATGTAACAACGGATCAGGGTTTCTCCAGCTCTGCTCCGATCCGGCCACTTTAATGAAGTCCAGGTTGCGGCAAGCAATGGGCGTTGTTCTTTCCGGGGAACAACAAATCCGAATCCTCGAATCTGCGATCCAATGGATCCAGCGGGATAGGCCATAGAAATCGTCGCTGTTGAGGCATAGGGAATGCCATCTAACAGACCCGCTGCTTCAGGCTGAAAGGCACGAAGTAAGCGAGCCGTCTGATATG
>JBDSHB010000218.1:0-5580 GCA_039918695.1 Nitrospirales bacterium
TCAAGTCCCCCGGGCCAGACGGTTGCTTTGCCTGTAAATTCTCTTTAACGATCAACTTTATCTCAAGCCCTGGCAAGATCATCCTGATATTCAAGATGCCTATCGCAAAGCCGTCGGTGGTTCATCACGTACCGGCGTGGGATCAATCCCTTTTACCTCCTGTGGGGCTTTAGGAAATCGTCAATGAGCCGCTGTGCTAAGGTTGCGGATTGCCGAGTTCTTCCTCCAGCCGGTAGACCAACTCTATCACGAAATCGCCATATCCCCAGCCGATGCCATCGGCCATCCGCTCCACTTGCGCCAGTCTTTCCTTCACCTGTGGATATAGGTCACGAGCTTCGCCGCGCAATAGGGTTGCCAATTCTTGCAAGGCCGACTCCAGGCTGTCGTAGAATCGCTCGTCGATGTCTCCATACTCACGGGTGAATCTCGTCCCGTTCTCCACGTAAGTCATCAGCAGTTCCGTCGTACCGGGAAGATTGCCGGTAGCCTTCCGGTAGTCCCGGATGGCCTTGCGCGCCTCGCCGAGCTTCAATTTGCCAAAGCCATGCGTGGGGAAAAACTGTTCCATGATCTTGCGCCGGTATTTCTCCAGCACCTCGCCGCTGCTCTCGTCGGGCTGGCAGCGGGCCTGGATGAAATCACGGTTTGTGGCTGTCGTATCATACAGATCCTTTACGAGGGCGAGCAGCGCGGGTTTGTCCCAGTTGGTGAGTTGTTGCCGGACTGATTTCCAGCCTCCGGACTTCTTGTTGGGTTTGGTTTCGTCGGGCATGAGTTGGAGGTGTTAGCGTTGGACGCGTTTTAGCGTGGGCAAAGATTCCGTTGGAACCAGCAAGGTGATGCTGCGGGGCTGCCCAGGCACACGCCGGATGAACCCTCGTCGTTCCAGGGTGAGTACCATCGAATGCACGCTCGGGGCGGTAATTTGGAAAAACCGTTGCATGTCCGCTTCTGCAGGAGCACAACCATTCAGGAGACGATAGTGATGGATGTAGGCCAGGAACTGGCCTTGACGTGCGGTGGGAACGGGGGACCCCGAGGAGTGCGATGTGTTGCCGGGGACCTCCTGCATGACTCAAGACTCCGAACTGAGTTGTCCGTCCTCTCCCCAATCGCGGGCGATCAGGTTGGAATTAGGATTAGCCGATACCTGGTCGGCTTCAATGTAGCCCCTGGGCTTTTTTTCGGAATTGTCGCCTAGCGCGTCGAGCAGCTTGTTGGTCTTGATCCGGGCTGTGGCTTCCTTGGCGGACATTCCGATTCCTGTCTCCGTGGAGCCGGTCAAGCCGTCTCACGTGGAGTCGATACTCGGAATGGGGGGATTGACTTCGGCATGTGCGTAGGAAATTAGACGCAACCCCTGACGAAGTCAAGCATGTTTCCTGATGCAGGACCTGTCCAGAAGAATGAGAAAAATGCATGTGCCTTTGCCACTGGAAGGAGGATGACAGTCGATAATGCAGAAATGGGGATGAGGATATTTTAGAGTGGGTTCTGTCCTCGCTGGATGCTGCCTCTCCAAGAAAATTGGCTTCCCCAACCGATATAGGGCAATTGCCCTATCATTGTCTGATTGAATAGGTTGTCCTCAGTTTTAGCGGCACCTCATCTATCATGATATAGTCGCTTTTATGATACGTCAGATATGATATTTCTGAAAGTAAGGAGAACGATCGTGCCCATTATCAAGCCAATCTCGGATTTGAGAAACAAGGCAAATCATATTTCGGATCTGGTCCATAAGAGCCATGAGCCTGTGTTTATCACCAAGAATGGTGAGGGCGATATGGTTCTGATGTCCCTGGCAAAATATGGAGAGATGGAGCGAAGACTGGAACTCTATGCAAAGTTGACAGTCGCAGAGGCGCAAGTGGCAGCCGGCCAGCGTGGGCGTCCCCTTGACCGTGTCATGGACGACCTGAGAAAGCGTATTCGTGCCTTCAAATAAGTACACCGTCCGCTTGCTCGCGATTGCCGAGCAGGATCTGGTGGAATTGGTGTCCTATCTGGCCGCAGAAAATCCAAAGGCCGCCGCTGATGTGCACGACCATATCGAGGCGCGGTAACAGACCCTCACATCGTATCCGTATATTGGTCGTATTCCTCAGGCTTCCACGCTCACTGCGCTTGGCTATCGCGTTCTTGTCATCGACAACTATCTGGTTTTTTACAAAGTGAAGGGCAACACCGTCCTGGTCCATCGCATCCTTCACGGAGCGAGAGATCTTTTGCTTGTGCCGTCCGAGTAAGGGAACGGGGTAACGAACGGAGGGTTCGATCCGAACCGGATCTTGTGTCTGCCGGGTTTGCCCGCGCAACTTCTTGTTCCTGGGGATCCCAAAGGGGTGAGGTATTTTTTAGACGTTGCCGGTCTGAATCGGACTTCATTTTCCTACTGTCCGGGCTAGCAGCCTGTCGGGGACGAAACAAGGATTGGAGAGTGCCGAACATGAAACAGCGGTCGATTCCTTGATATGTTTCCGGGGTAAGCGGGAAAAGGAGAAAATACCTGTTGGGCCTCGGCAACTGGGGGTTGAATGTGATTTAGGCTTGATGAAAAGCCGGTATTGGCTTACACTTGCCGGGATGCAGACCATTCCATCTCCCGCCTCGTCTTACTCCCGCAAGGGAGATCACCGGCCCAAGGGCCTCGTACTGGCGCGGAGCCCTCATTTCAAGCCCCACACACTCGAAGATGCGGTGAACTTAGTCCACCTTGCACCCACCCTGGCGGCGCATCTTGGCGTCCAGCTCTCTGGAATCGATGGTAAACCGGTCTCCGATTTCTTCCAAATTGACGACCTGCAACGAGAGAGTAATGCCTGAAGCTGCAATCGGGGTCATCATCCCGGCCTACAATGCCGGCCCCTTTCTCGCCGAAACAATCGAGAGCGTACGCGGCCAGACGTTGGGCAACTGGGAATGCATCATCGTGGACGACGGATCCACCGACGAAACCCCGTTTCTGTTGAGATCGTATCGGGATCCTCGCATTCAATCAGTCCGGCAGGATAACTCCGGTGAGCGGACTGCCCGTTTGCGTGGGTTCCTGCTTACCAAGGCTCCGAAGATCGTGTTTCTGGATGCTGACGATCGCTTGCTCCCGGACAGCCTGGCCCGATTCTCGAATTTTCTGGACGATCATCCTTCGGTCGGCGTTGCCTATGGTGAACGAATCCTCATCAATACGGAAGGGAAAGCGATCGGTGGGAGGGGTAGGGCGTTTCTCAATAAACATCCCGAAGGTGATGTGTTGGAATCAATCTTGCGCCGACCATTTATCTCTACGCCATCACAGGCATGTCTACGTCGAGAGGCGGTGCCTCCTGCCCAATGGCTAGGAGATCGTGGACTTTCAGGAGAATGGATTCTTCTGGCGGGTGCGGCTTGTCATAGCCGCTTTGGCTATATGGGAAAATCCCCATTGGTGGAATACCGTGTTCACAGCGGTAGCCAGTTACGGAGTGTCGCCGGTGATCCACAGGGTGCCGTTGGTATCCCGGAATACGAAGAGGTCCTGGATTGTCTCTTTTCGTTTCCAGGCCTGGAGGCACGTTTTGGGGTGACCAAACTTTCTCAATTGCGGCAAGCGACTGTGGCAACCTGCTTGGCAATCAAAGGACAGGAATTTCTTCGGCGTCGTGAATATCGTGCGGCACAGCGCTATTTTCGTGGGGCACTACGGGCGGGATCGCGCGATATTCGGGATATCCTCTGCTGGCTTGCGACCTTTTCTCCTTTCCTCCTGCACTTGGCAGAGCCTCTGTATGGTTCTGTGAATCCACAAGGATCACATCACCACCCCAATTTGTAAGATTGATCAACTATCGGGGCTGGCTATGCCGTAGGTGATTGGCCAGGGAAAATTTTGCACATTTCCAAAGGATTAATCGGATTGGGTCTTGCAATGCTGTTGGCGGAGAGCGAGGGCTTCGGGCATCCATTCTTGAAATTGCTTAATGCGGGTTCCATGGCTGGGGTGAGTGGACATGAATTCGGCTGGTTGTTTGCCTTTGCTGACTTCTCCCATGCGTTCCCATAATTTTGGTGCTTCTGTGGGATCGAAGCAGGCCCGCGCAACAAACAGTAAGCCCATATAGTCGGCTTCTGATTCATGGTCACGGGAAAAGGGGAGGAGTACGCCATATTGGGCCCCGACTCCTAATGCGCCCATGACCATTCTCTGTGCGTCGTAATCCATATCGCCGACTGCCACCGTGGCGGCTATGGTACCCATCTGGACTAATTTTTGATGAGCCATGCGCTCGGCGCCATGGCGCGCGATGGCATGGGCGATTTCATGGCCCATGACGACAGCTAGTCCACTCTGATTTTCCGCAACCGGAATGAGCCCGGTATATACCACGGTTTTCCCCCCCGGTAACGCAAACGCATTGGCCTGCTTTGACTGAATCACATTAAATTCCCATTTGAATCCGGGATCCACATCGGCTGCTGCGTTTGCCAGACGGCGTCCGATGGTTCGGACCAGATCCACGACCTGCCCTGTCGGAATGACCTCCGATTGACTGAGAATTTCTTGGTAGGACTGGAGCCCCAAGGCCATTTCCTGCTCGTGGGTCATGTCCACCAATTGCGATCGGCCGGTCAGTGGAACCGTTTCCTGGTTCGAGACGTAAAAATACAGTCCGTATATCGCGAATAAGACGAGCGGGATGAGCCGCATTTTCCAACTCATGCGTGCACGGGGTTGGCTGCCCATTCCTCGCTGTCTTCCAAACGGTCCGATTCCCATTGGCTGTGTTCTCCGGGGGCTCAATCAAACAGTATCGCTAATAAATTTTTGCGGTAGAATACAATAGCGAGCCTGTGAAAGCTTACTGCAAACAAGCCAGGAGAGGCTAGCATTGATAATCCTGAAGTCGGCAGGCGTGTATCCTGTCGGATGGTTACCTTGGAAAGGGAGAGGCGATGAATGCTGAGGCATCTCAAGTCGCGGTTTCACGGCGAAAGTTTAGTGGGAAACAGGTTATTCTTTTTGTCGGGCTTGCGGTGTTGGCCACGGCGTTGGGTATCGTATGGTGGATGAACCAGTATGTGTATGCCACGATGTTTCAGCCGACCCGATTGGGTGAGTCGGAGCAGCAGGTCCTGAATGCCAAAATGTCTCACTTGCTTGAGACGACCGATGCCGCTTCTTCATCCATGTCCAAGCCTTCCCCGTCCATAACAGACTTGCCCCTTGAGCTGGTGCCGTATGCTGAAACGGATGCGAATCGGCAGATTCAGTTAACCGAGCGAGAGGTGAATGCCTTGATTGCCGCGGATTCGTATATGGCCAGACATGTGGCTGTTGATATGGCGGATGATCTTCTGAGTGTCCAACTTGTGGTCCCGATTAAACGCGAGATGCCCCTCGTGGGTGGGAAGATGTTGAAGCTCAATTTTGGACTGGCGCTGAGTTATGCCAATGGAAAGCCGGTGGTGGCGATGCGCGGGATCAGTCTGGGCGGAATTCCGCTTCCCAGTGCCTGGTGGGGAGATATCAAAAATACCAACCTGGTGGAAGAATTTGGTGGCTCAGGCGGCTTTTGGGATCAATTTTCGAAGGGCGTT
>JBDSHB010000219.1:0-2869 GCA_039918695.1 Nitrospirales bacterium
ACCCTGGGGCAGGAAAGACCACCCTCTGTGAAGCACTAGCCTTTTCCACTGGAGTCATCCCGACCATGGGGACCATTCCCCAGGGAAACACCATTGGTGATTTTGAACCTGAAGAGGTCCACAGGCACCATTCCATCGGTTCGGCTCTCTGTCAGTTCGAATGGCAGGGGACAAAATTTAATATTATTGATACACCGGGAATGAGCGATTATGCCTTTGAGGTTCAATCCGCCCTCAGGGCGGTGGATGGCGTGGTGCTTGTTGTAGGAGCCAGTACAGGACTTCGGTCCGAAATCGAACGAGTCTGGGATCTTATTCAGGAACAGGAAATTCCCTGTCTCCTGTTTATTAATGAGCTGGATAAAGAGCGAGCGGACTATCGCTCGATTTTGGCAGAGTGTGAGAAAACATTGGGATTCACCGGAGTCCCAATCACGATCCCAGTTGGAGAGGGGGCCATGCCGACCGGGGTGATTGATCTCCTTTCCGGGAATGTCATCACTTCCTTTTCCGACACGACAAAGATTCAGCAAACCGAGATTTCTGCAGAACACCAACCCATTGCGAATGAATTCCGGCGCCGGGCTATGGAACAGGTGGCCGAAACGAATGATCAATTGGTGGAGAAATATCTCTCACAGGGTGAAATCTCCGACGAAGATTTGCGGGATGGGCTGACGATCGGCACATTAGAACGGAAGCTTGTTCCGGTGTTGTGCGGATCTGCTATTCGCAATATTGGAACCACAAGCTTGCTCGCTGCAATACAAAGGTTTCTCCCGTCTCCTTCCGATCGTTCCAGTCTCCATCCACACGTCGGGCAGCAACCCCAATCACATGACGAAGGTCAACGAAAATCTGATCCACATGATCCGTTTTCAGCCTTCGTCTTCAAAACCACCATTGATCCCTTTATGGGGCGTCTATCCTTTGTGCGAGTGCTGTCCGGGACCTTACATGCAGATTCAGGATTTTATAATGCCTCCCGCCAGACGAAGGAGAAGGGTGGACATCTCTTCTTTTCCATCGGCAAGAAACATCACCAGGTTAATGAAGTCTCTGCCGGAGATATTGTGGCAATCGGTAAATTAAAGGATACCCAGACCGGTGACACCATTTGCGATGAACGACATTCCATTATATTCCCCGGCTTGAAAATATCGCGCCCGGTCATGTCTTATGCCTTAGAGGTGAAAAGCAAGAATGAAATTGACAAGGTCAGTTTAGGTCTTCATAAGTTAGTCGAAGAGGATCCCTCACTGGAGTTTCTCAGAAATGAAGAGACAAAAGAAATGTTGTTAAGTGGGGTAGGGCAGAATCACATCGATGCCACTTTAGACAAACTGCGGCGCAAGTATGGAGTGGAAGTGGATTTGCACATGCCGAAAGTCCCCTATAAGGAGACGATCCATCGCAAGGCTCAGGCGCAAGGGAAATATAAAAAGCAAACAGGTGGGCATGGACAATATGGAGATTGTTGGCTACAAATCGAGCCTCTTCCGCGTGGGACCGGATTTGAATTTCACAACAATATTGTTGGTGGGGTCATTCCACGAAATTTCATTCCCGCAGTGGAAAAAGGCGTCATCGAAGCCCTTCAGCATGGGATTATTGCCGGGTTTCCCATCGTGGATATCCGCGTGGCTGTTTATGACGGATCTCATCATCCGGTCGATTCTTCCGAGATGGCCTTTAAAGTGGCAGGATCAATGGCCCTCAAGCACGCCCTGGAGTCTGCTCAATGCACCCTTCTTGAACCTATCATGTCGGTAGATGTCCTAGTACCAGATGATCTGGTGGGAATCGTGATTGGAGATCTAAACTCGCGGCGTGGACGCATACAGGGAATGACGACTAAAGGACACAATCAAATCGTGAAAGCCTTTGTGCCTCTGGCGGAAATGCTGAAGTATGCTCCATCCTTAACGTCCATGACGGCCGGAAAGGGCAGTTATGTGATGGAATTTTCGGGTTACGAGGAAGTTCCAAAGGATTCCCTCAATAGAATAGTGGAAGAACATAAAAAAGAAAAAGAAGCCGTTTCCTCACACTAATCCCTTGATGATAAACTGAGAGAAATGCTATGACAGCGTTTTGATCACAATGAAAAATGCTCGTGCCTTTCGAATTATCCGAAATAATACCGTCTGACCCGGCTTTACTTTGGCCACTGCCTCAGAAAATTGCGTGACAGTCCTAACAGTTTGCCGATTGACCTCGTTGATTAAATCTCCTTCTTGCACCCCCTCGGAATGGGCGAGTCCACCTTGTTCAACTTTGGTCACGAGCACACCCACGGTTTCTTGTAGTTCAAATTGCTCGGCAAGTGCAGCTGTAAGCCCTTGGACATCAAGTCCTAAGGTGACTTCTGATTTTTGTAAGGGGAGTGAGGCCAATATGGATTTGTCCTGCCTTTCGGCCATCGGCACGAGGTAGGTTAATTCTTCGCCGTCCCTTAATAAACGAATTCTGGCGTTCTCACCAGGTCCGACACGAGCCACAAGTCTCGACAGTTGGTTGGGCGAATCAACCGAGCTGTCGTCTACGGACACGATGATATCCCCTGGTTTAATTCCGGCCGCATGGGCGGGATCGTGTTCATAGACTTCGTTGACGAGAACCCCATGACCTTCCTTGATCCCAAATTGTTCCGCAAGTTCTTTGGTGAGAGATTGAATCCCGACACCAAGCCACCCCCGGACCACTCGCCCCTGGGACACTATTTGGTCAACCACACGCGAAACCATGTCGGCCGGTATAGAAAATCCAATGCCTTGTGCCATATGGATAATGGCGGTATTGATCCCGATCACTTCACCTCGAAGATTAAAGAGCGGCCCTCCTGAATTCCCAGGATTGATCGCCGCAT
>JBDSHB010000220.1:0-3707 GCA_039918695.1 Nitrospirales bacterium
CATGGTGCCCCTTGTGCAATCTCTCGAGACGGAACTCATGCCATTCCAAGGTAGCCGTGCTGATCTCGCCTTGCAGAAGGCCCATGAACTCCTTCAGCACGTCGGGCAGGCGAGCGGAGATGTGCTATTACTGACGGACGGCGAGGGAGATCCTGCAACATTGGAGGTGGCTAAAGAGTTAGGCCGTCAAGGGGTGCGTGTGTCTGTGCTTGGTGTTGGGACGGTCGATGGCGCTCCCATTCCGGAGACAGGTGGATTCCTGAAAGATCAGGATGGAGCGGTGGTTATTCCCAAGTTAGATATTCGGTCTCTTCAAGGCATCGCTCAAGCGGGAGGCGGTCATTATGCCACGGTGACGGCTGACGATCAGGATATCAATCAGGTCCTTCCTTCGGATGTGTCCACGAGCGCACTATCCTCTTCAACATCCGAAAAACGAACAACCGATCTGTGGCGAGAGGAAGGACCCTGGCTTGTCCTCTTAATCCTGGTTTTGACATTGCCTGCATTTCGACCGGGATGGTTAGCAATGCTTCTGGCCTTCATGCTTATTCCTCAGGTCAGCGAGGCCTTTTCTTTGGAAAATCTCTGGATTCGTTCGGATCAGCAGGGGATTAAGGCGTTGGAGCGTGACGCTCCGGAAGAAGCGGCAGCCTTGTTTCAAGATCCCGGTTGGAAGGGCATAGCCCATTATCGGGCAGGAAAATATCAGGAAGCAGAAGAAGCTTTTTCTATAGTGGACACACCGGAGGGTCATTACAATCGAGGCAATGCCTTGGCCAATCTCGGTCGCTATGAAGAGGCCCTGGCTTCATATCAGTCAGCTCTCACGCAGCAGCCGGATCACGCGGATGCTCAACATAATCTAGAAATCATCAAGCACCTCTTGGAGAAACCATCATCTGCGGAACAGGCAGGCGATCCATCTCAACAATCGGATGCCTCATCTGCCAAACAGAAAAATGATGGGAATGAAACAGGAGGTGAAGGGAAAAATTCAGAGCAAGCTTCAGACTCAACCCAGGAACAATCCGAGTCGGACAATGGTGGCTCTCAAAAAGGGAAACAAGAAGAAGCTGAACAGGTGGCAGGTTCCGGGTCGGATCCTGCGACGACTTCCAATGAGTCGAAAGGAGATCAGAAACCTTCTGAAGAAAATATCGCGAGAGAGGCGCAAGGAGTGGACCCTTTGAAAGCCGAACAATCTAAGAAGCCGCTATCCGCATCATCTACAATGGAAGAAAAGCCGGGAGATCAGGAGAAACATTCGGACGTGGCTTCTGCGGGGGCCGCTGCCCAGACACCCGAAATGCAGAAGTCTGAACAGGTACTCCAGCAATGGCTTCGCCGTATCCCTGATGATCCAGGAGGATTGTTACGCCGAAAGTTTCTTTTAGAACATCAACGCCGTGTAGAGTCTGGAAGGTCCACCATTTCTCAAGGAAAGCGCTGGTGAGGTTGATGCGATGGACATGGGTGATGGTGGTCTGCCTTGGAGGCATGGGGTTGGACACTTCTGCTTCGGCCCAAACAGTCACGGCCTATGTGGATCGGAATCCGGTCATGGCAGATGAGACCTTCCAGCTCATTGTGGAGACGGATCAGGCTTCTTCATCTGAATCCCCGGAGTGGCATATCTTAGACGCGGACTTTGATGTATTGGGCACGACCCAAAGCCAACAAACTTCTATCATAAATATGCGAACCACTTCATTGGTTCGGTGGATCGCAACGCTTGCGCCAAAGCGAACAGGGGCAGTCACTATTCCTCCAATCGCCGTGGGTACTCATCACACTGGCCCCATTCAACTGATGGTCAATGAGCCGAATCACAGCAGCGGGGCGAACGAGGATCGAGATATTTTCCTCGAAGCGGATGTGGACTC
This sequence comes from Nitrospirales bacterium, assembly GCA_039918695.1. Taxonomy (GTDB): domain Bacteria; phylum Nitrospirota; class Nitrospiria; order Nitrospirales; family UBA8639; genus Nitrospira_E. Next base: position 1,887 of record JBDSHB010000220.1, read on the forward strand.
ACATGTTCCTCATCTTCAAGGGCAGGTTCTTCTGACGCTGCGGTTAGTGAGTGCGATTTCCGTTCAGGAAGGCCGATTAGATGAACCGGAAATTGATTGGGGCATAGTGGAGCGCGTAGGAAAGGATGCCTCCTACGAAGGAACTCGAAGCGGGCGGCGGTATCATGTCACCGAGCGTCGTTATGTGATCACCCCGCAACAAGGCGGGGCTCATGTTATTCCCGAGGTCCTCTTTTCTGGAACGGTGCAGGCTGGACGAACCCGCGAGACGCTCTTTGAAGAGTTATTTGGCAATCGGTCCGGGAGTTTGGGGCGGGATCCTTTCAAAACCTCACAATCGATTCATGGGCGAAGTCCGAAGATTGGGCTGACGGTCAAAGACCTTCCGCCAGATCTGAATGGGCGCTTTTGGCTGCCGGCGAAAGCACTCACCCTCACGGAAGCATGGTCGGGTGATACCGATACACTTCAAGTAGGGAATTCCCTTACTCGAACGATCGTGATGCGTGCGACAGGTCAGCGTGGAGAACAATTACCTGAAGTGACCGTGCCCCCACAATCCATCGTGAAGATCTATCCCGACAAGGCCAAGACCCAAACAGATTTTGACGGGAAATGGGTCGTAGGGTCCAGGGAAGAAAAATTCGTGTTGGTGTCGACTCAGCCTGGCACGGTGACGTTGCCCGCTATTCATGTTCCCTGGTGGAACATTGAGACTTCCCGGTGGGAAGAAGCCAACCTCCCTGCTAAGGTTCTGACGGTTCTCGGCACGCTTCCACCGGCATCCTCTGGACAAATTTCTACGTCGGTTCAGGCCCCGTCTGTTGCTTCAATAGAGAGTGATCATCAGATGAATGCCCAAATGCCGGCTAACTTCGGCACCTCTGATGGTGTTAAGCCATTACCCTGGTCCTGGATCTGGATAACAGGGGGATGCGCAACGTTGTGGTTGGTGACTCTGGCGGCCTGGTGGCGAGAGCGTCAAAGATGGAATGGACAGGGTCAAGAAATGGCGAAAAAAGATGAGGGGAAATTGGAATCGGAACGAAAAGCCATTCAAGTCGTTAAGACAGCATGCTTTGAACAGTCAGCAAAAAAAACGCGCGACGCGCTATTGCAATGGGCTTCTTTCAAACAAGAAGGGCGTCCCTGTCGGAGCCTGAAATCGGTTGAGGGTCTATTGAGTCGGCCTGTTTCTGATCAGGCAGCGATTTCTGCGGCCATTTGGAACCTTGATCGGACCTTGTATACTACTTCGGCAGAAGAACAGACCTGGGATGGTCGGCAGTTTTGGGAAACAGTCAAGCCAGCCATAACAGCCAAGCCGCCAAAATCTCACAAACACGCAAAAGAGTTACCCCCATTGTATTTCCATTGAGGTTAGAGGGAGTGGATCAAATCAGATAGCGAGAGCACGACAGGTGCGACAGATCATTTCATAAAATTATTGCGATAAAGAGGGTAGGATGGGAATCATGGTTAAAATTGAAAACTTGCGAAAAGCATTTGGGCCGATTGTTGCGGTGGATGGTGTGTCGTTTACCGTAGGAAAAGGAGAAGTGCTGGGTTTCTTAGGTCCGAACGGAGCAGGTAAATCCACAACCATGAAAATGATCACGGGTTTTCTTACGCCGACAAGCGGGACGGTGCATATTTGTGGGCATAATATTGAAGATCAACCCATCTAAGCCAAAAAGCGTATCGGCTATCTTCCAGAGGGGGCTCCGGCTTATCAGGATATGACTCCAGCCTCGTTTCTCACCTTTATTGCGGAGATGCGGGGATATCGTGGAGCAACGCTTAAGCGAACGGTTTCCGAAA
>JBDSHB010000221.1:0-4264 GCA_039918695.1 Nitrospirales bacterium
GGCATAAAATTCTGCCCGTTCTCCAATAATTCTCATGAAGGTATTGGGTATGCAGGAATGGTTAATGAACCGGAAACCTGTTGTCTCTTCAGCTCCATCGATCGACTTCCCATTATTCACTTCGACAATGGCAATCCACTTTTGGGTTTTGGCGCGCCTTCGGCCCTCTCGTTGGGTGATGCGTTCCCCTTCATACTCACCGATTTTTTGTCTGGGTCGCAATGTCACCTTGGTGAATAAGCCACGGCCCTCAATGGCACTAGGTTTAACTTCCATCGGAACGGGCCATCTGGTTATGCAGGTCGAAGCTTTATTCGTTGGGGGCATGTGCAGATGAAAACAATACGTTGGAAAAATTCTAGGGAAATGAAATTCTGGGAACTGTACAAAATGGGAAGTTGGTGAGGCAAGGATGGAGGAAAGATGAAGCGAAAGGAGAGACGATATTTGTTTTCCGGCGAAGGTGATTCGGTCGATCGGACGAACCGGCAATAGGTCTGATCATTGGTAGACGCACCGGCGAGTTTACAGAGAATGCATCAAGTTCAATCACCGCCCAGGAACGCATCCTCATCATGTTCCGGCATGAGATCCTCTTCTTCCTCGATGCCTAATCCGCCTTGAAACGATTCCCGGATGGCGACCACGTGTTGATGCGATGGAGTGCCTTCAATCTTCTTCCCAAATTGGTCGAGGAACCGATCGCAGAGGTCCAGCCCAAGTTGAAAATATCGGGGCAGGGGGCCTTCCGTGACTTGCTGCCAGGTAATGTAAATGAGGAACTCCTGCAGGTGTTGAGCCTGAGGAAGCTGTGCTCCCAATTCCTGAAGGGTATCAAATGCGCGCTTGGCTTGTGGCCCTTGATCGGTGGAAAATATTGCTTCCGTTTCTAAAATGTCCGATTCAAGATCCCCAAGTTCTCCTTGTTCCTCAGCTTGTTGAAGAGCATGCATGGCAGCGATGGCTGGATCAAAATTCATGGGAAACGCCTTTGTCTGTGAAAATGAGATATCCGAACTTCGAGGGAGTGTAGCAGATCCCTGACAAGTTTGCGTATCAAAAATCGGGCAAGCGATAAACGAATTCGTTACAGCAACAGGACTCTCTATCCGGGGCGTCATGGCATGAGGTAGGTTACCAGTCAAGGAGGGAATGGGTTCAATGGGGGATGCACAACCCGGTCAACCAAATCAGTCGTGGAAGGCATTTTGCTGGGCTCGGCTGGACTATGTGAGTGTCTTGGCTGAGTCGGTGGAACAGAGTTTTATCCGGCGGGATACGACTCATCCGACATTCTGTGGGTGTATCGATTGGCATTCCAGTGTCCATGGCGCCTACGCGTTATTAACGGCTTCGCGGCTGACGAGTGAACCCCGGTGGGCCAGACCTGTGGATGCAGCCCTAGCACCTGTTTGTCTGGAAGCCGAGTTAACTTTGCTCAAACGAGGGGAATTGGATCATGAGTTGCCATATGGGTTTGCATGGTTTCTCAAGCTTGCGCAGGAGCGTGAACAAGGCGGTGAGAAATATGATCTTCAACCGCTAGCCACGGAGATCGCGTTGCGTGTAAGACGCTGGCTCTTTTCCTTGTCGGATGAGGATCTTGTGCATCATGCGCAACGTCGAGAATACGGAAATCTTTCCTGGCCGCTGTTGAATCTCTGGCATTGGGGGAAATGGAAACAGGATTCTGGTTTACTAAAAGAACTGGTGAATTTTACGCGGATTCGCCTGTTGCCGCTTGATCCGTAATGCCCTTCCTCCCTTGACCAGGTTACGGATGAATTTTTCCCGGCGGCGCTCCAGCGAGGCCGGGCAATGCTCACGATTCTTCCACCTGAACACACAACGAAATGGCTGGCCTCCCATCGGCATGGCAGCGGGGAGCTTTCTCCTTTGACCATGTTTCCTACCACTCATTCAGCCGGCCTGAACTTCAGTCGGAGCTGGGGCCTGTGGACCGTGTATCAGCATACGAAAGATCCGGTATTCCGTGACCTGTACGTGAACCATATTGCGACGCATATGGAGATGCCGCAGTATTGGCGGGATGACTATCGAAAGCACGGGCATTGGGTGCCCCAATTCGGTATTTATGCGATTGCGTTAAGCTTCGAGAGCGATCCGATATGAATCGTCTGCGCTTTTTTAATGGATGAAAATGGGATTATAACTCTACGACCATTTTGCCAGAGCCGATTTAAAAGATGATGAGGGTTTGTGATATTCGAGACTTTTTGAGGCAATGTCCATGGAGGGGCTGGGAAATAGGGGGAAAATGAAAAATCACCACTTTGATTATTTAGCGAATGGAACCCCTAGGTCCTTGAAAATCTTTCTTGCCAAGTTGTCATGAATTTCCGTATATCTGGAATCGCTGATCGTTTGTTGAGATTAGGATTATGCCACCATGAGTGTCGACCTCTTTCTCGTAAGAACTCGCATCCCTGATCGCGCAGGTATCGAAGGAAATCCGTTCGTTTCATACAGGAATATTTTCTTCTTCATAGTCGCTTCCCGCTGCTCCTAATGCTCCTTGACGATTAAATTCCAGTGCCTCTTTTAAGGTAATTTGAAGGCTTTCGGCAAGTTCCACTCGAGAAGACTCCTGGCAATTGACGCCAGGTACTTCTTCAATCCAACCGATCCACCATCCATTTTCTTGTTTGATAATCGCTGTATACGTTTGACTCATGGTCTTGCTTTTTTAAAGACGTTCGAAGTCGATGATAAATTAACTTCAATTCTCAATCAGAGGCTAGAGGCGGTTCCTTGCCTTGCCAATTCTTGAAATTACCGACGAGCTCCAATTTTTGCGAGTGCGAGATCGGGAGAAATGAGATTGCGGTTCAAGCCGAGACTTTTGGTATCCATCCCCATGGCAAGGCCTAACAGTTGCGGAAGATGGAGAATCGGGAGATCGATAGAAGTCTGTTCCTGGCTGGCAGCATTGCTCTGCATGCCGTCGAGGTTGAGATGGCAGAGCGGGCAGGGGGTGACCATGATATCCGCTCCGTGTGATTGGGCATCACGGGTATGGGTAGCAACCATCGTGAGCGAGTTTTTTTTGTTGATGGTCAAAATGGGAAACCCGCAGCATCGGGTTTTCCCTGGAAAGTCCACCACCTCCGCCCCTAAAATTTCGATGATCCGTTCAAGAGATTTTCCCCGATCAGGATGCCGGTCGAATTCGAGCGCATCGGTCGGCCGTTGGATATAGCATCCATAAAACGGCGCGGCACGAAGACCGGATAACGGACGGGTGATATGTTGGCGCAACGCCTCCTCGCCCACGTCTTCCAAGAGAATCCACAGGAAATGTTTGATTGTGGTTGTTCCCCGATAGGTTAATCCTTCGTCTTGGAGCAAGCCGTTAATTTCCTGGAGATAGTGTGGTCGAGTGGTGAGACGATGGTTGGCTTGGCTCATCACGCCCTGGCAGGTGCTACAAATAGTCATGATGGGGAGGCCTTGTTGTTCCGCCAGCGCAAAGGTACGGGCGTTCAGCGCATCGCCTAGTCGCGGATCCTTTTCCTGCAACACACCTGCGCCGGTACAGGAGGCGGTGGTCATTTCTGCGAGTTCGATACCCAATCTGGGATAGACCTGCATGACGGATTGATACAGTTCGGGGCAGGCCCCCTTGGAGACACAACCAGGAAAGAAGGCGTATTTCATCGCTCTCTCCCTTCTTGTTTTCTCCCTATACCGTGAAGGAAAGGTAATTGCCCGGGAATAGATGTTGTCAGTGCGGATTTCATCGTGTAATCCTGACCTGTTTGAAGAGTCGTTGAATGTGTTGAATGCCTGCAATCGGGCGGTGAAGCGGACCCGATGGGGGGACTTTGCCTTTGAGTAGCGATTGAATGACCATGGGGATCATGCCGAAAAGTCTACTCACATGTTTAAGGCCGAAAGTTCTGATCGCCAGCATAGGTTCGTCCAGAATGCCTTTATGTTGAATAATATCGGTAAAGACTTCGGCATGGCGGGAGCCAAAAGTGGCAGGAACGTTTGCCTCCATCCCTTTCGCGCGTAGAGACATGATGCGATCCATGGGTCCGACCCCTTTGGGGCAGACCTGAATGCATTCCATACATCGGGTGCAATCCCACATGCCGCCCGGCTGATTGAGGGAGTTCAGTCGTGGAGAAGTCGCGCCATCCCGCGGGTCGGCGACGAACCGATAGGCTTTCGCCAGGGCAGCAGGCCCGACGAAAGTCTTGTCGACATCCAGAACCGTGCAATCGGAGACGCAGACGCC
>JBDSHB010000222.1:0-5501 GCA_039918695.1 Nitrospirales bacterium
GGCAACAATACGACGAATGGCTGCATTGCCTTACACAATACAGATATGGATGCCGTCTTTCATCTGGCTAAAGAAGGAACTCCGGTAACCGTCGTCGGAGCCCTACAACCAGACAATTGGGTTGTGAAAGCGCTAGGCGACATCACCGCCCATAGCCGACAACGAATCGTTCTCCCTACAGATTCCCTGACAGTCCGAAACCGATATGATCATTCGGAGAAAATCCCTTGAGGTGGTGGATTCGGTGGGGAATCATCTGGTGACCGCTGCACCCGTCGCATCAACATCTGCGGTTCAACCAGCTCTATGTCGTTTAGATCACGCAGCTTTGCAATGCCGTTAAGCGCCGTGGCAATATTTGCATCACGACTCTGAAGCCATGTGGCCTGAGGTGCATAGGAAAGTGATTCACGAATGGAGAATCCACATGCCTTTAATTCTTGCCGCCGGCCCTCGACGAGGACGTGGGACCGGAAACGAATAAACACATTGCCGGACGGCACTCCTTGCGGACCATGAGGCTCAAGACGATAGACGGGTGTCAGTATGAGGTTGGAAGGAAGCGCCGACAAGTCAGAGACCTCACCTCGGCACACGTTGATGACCGGATCATCAAAAGAGTACAACACCGACACAGTCAAAGCGGGAGGGACGGGCCCATGCACCGCAAAGCAGTCAGATTCACGAACATAGACTCGGGTTCCCGCTTGGGCTTCCACCGTCATCCTTAGAGGAAAGTGAGAAAACGGATCGTTCAAAGCCATTAGCCATTCTACGAAGGAATGCGAAGCAAGTCCAAGCACCATTGCCAATTCAAACAAAAGGAGAACACCCATGCTGTCATTTCGTTATGGAGGACAAAACGGGAAATCGTTCAGGCTGGAAACCGATAAAGACCTCGTTGTCGTGCGAACTCAGAGTCGTCGGCCGTTGGAAGCCGCCGCTCAGTCGCCTCGAGCCCGGCAAGCACTGGACGAACTTAAGCCGGTGCACCGGTTTCAACATGCAGGCGTGGAAATCTTTCGATATCCCCAAACGGCTCGACGGGCGAGTGCGCGTGGAGCTATCCGCACCACCTTAAAATCCGTAAAGGACGTGCAATTTGCCGGACGGGTCCTGGTCGATCCTCAATCAAAACAACCGGTGCTGTACACCGAAAATCTTTTTGCTAAATTTGATGATGACCTGGCCGAATCGACTTGTCGGAAAATCTTGAACGCGTCCGGACTCAAAATCAAACGTGTGCTGGAATATGCTCGCAATACCTTCTTTGTCGAAGCGCCCGAGGGCACAGGGCAAGAGGTGTTTACCATGGCCGAGAATCTCTTGCGGCATAAACATGTGGAGCTCTGTCACCCGGAACTTGTGAGACAAATGGGATGGCGCACAGCGTTTCCACAACAGTGGCATCTGAAAAAGACCACGATTGATGGAACCGTCTATGATGCCCATGCCAACGTGGAGGCCGCCTGGGCACTCAGTGAGGGAGAAAATATCACGGTCGCGATCATCGATGACGGGATGGATCTTGATCACGAAGAGTTTGCCAGTTCTGGAAAACTTATCGCTCCTCGCGACGTGACACGCGCCACTGACGATCCTCGACCCGGCAGCCGGGATAATCATGGAACCGCCTGTGCAGGCGTCGCCACCGGCAACGGTTTTCATGGTGCCTCCGGGGTCGCTCCCAAAGCCAGATTGATGGGCATCCGTTATGTATCCCCGTTAGGCTCCCAGGCCGAAGCTGATGCATTTATCTGGGCTGCGCAACATGGCGCGGATGTCATTTCCTGTAGCTGGGGGCCGGAGGATGGCGCCTGGTGGGACCCGCGCGACCCCCTTCATCACACCGTGGTTCCTCTGCCCGATTCCACCCGTCTGGCCATTGATTGGGCCGTCGCCAATGGACGCAACGGAAAAGGCTGTGTAATCACCTGGGCCGCCGGAAACGGCAACGAAAGTGTCGATAACGATGGATACGCCAGCTATGAAAAAGTGATTGCCGTGGCCGCCTGCCACGCCAAAGGAAAAAAGAGTGCCTATAGCGATTTCGGCAAAGCCATTTGGTGTACCTTTCCCAGTAACGATACGGTTCTAGCCATCCCGGGAATCTGGACCACCGATCGCTCAGCGTCAGCAGGATACAATCCCGGACAAGTCAGTCGAGGCGATGCGGCAGGCAATTATGTCAACGATTTTGGCGGCACCTCAAGCGCCTGTCCCGGTGTGGCAGGAGTGGCCGCCCTCATTCTCGCTCGCAACCCCTCGCTGCGATGGGATGAAGTCAAGGATCTGCTCAAGCGATCGTGTGATCAAATCGATCCAAGTGCTGGAAAATATGACACCAACGGCCATAGCACCTTATATGGATATGGACGGATCAATGCCAAACGGGCCGTAGAATTGGCGGCTCCGGCCATTCCGACTCCCACCACAGTTCATACCTCCACCGCCATCATTCCCATTCGGGATCTTCAAACGTCACGACTCTCTGTTCAGGTGGCCGAGACCAACCTACTCACTTCCGTCAAGATCGGAGTGGATATTGAACATTCCTATATCGGTGATTTAATCATTAAGGTAGTCCCGCCCAATTCAACAGGGGTATCGCCCATTCTGCTCCACAATCGCATTGGAGGCGGGACAGACAATATCCACACCACCTACGATGTCACCACGACACCGGACCTCCTGGCATTAGTAGGCAAAAACCCAAAGGGAAAATGGTCTCTGACAGTTCAGGATAAAGAAAAGCTGGATACCGGACGCATCTTACAGTTCTCAGTGACGCTGATTTTCTAAGGAAAATAACTGGCAGGGCGTTTGGAAGAGCGTATGTGGGCATCGGCCACCGTCTGACATGTCGGTGGCCGACACCACCTGAAATCAAAGTAGGAGTCCTCACCGGGAGACGTTTAGAAAAACTGGATCTGATTTGACCGCTCACAGTATATTTGCCAGACTGAGCACCAAGTTCAAGAAAACAATTTGATTCCCTTGTTTCCATTCCTTGCTTGCCCGCCTCTCGCACTGATGTTGAGCATTCCTCCTCACTCATAATATCTATTTCCTACTCACTGTAATTGAACAACGTGGAATGATGTGCCTTCCTTTTTTCTCACATCACATTCTGCGACAACCATCACTCCTTTATGGTTCAAGGAGCATTTTTCCCATGCGTTCCAAACACGGTCATGCTCCCAGACGGACTGGAAAGCCTTACGCGTTCATTCAACATTTTATTCAAAGGAGGTTTTCATGTCCCAATCCCCGACTTCACCGGGCTCTCCCATCGATTCTCCCCCGGAAGACATTCCCCATTGGATTGAACACGCATTCGAAATGGGCATCTTTGCCAGCCGGTGGATCCAAGCACCATTATATGGTGGATTAATTATCGCTGAACTACTCTATGCATGGAAATTTCTGACCGAACTGTGGCACATGGTACACGACATTGGCGACCTCACCGAAACCGTGTTTATGTTAGGAGTCCTCACCCTGGTGGATATCACCATGGTGGCCAATCTGCTCACCATGGTCGTCATCGGAGGGTATGCGACATTTGTCAGTAAAATAAGTCTGGAGAGTCATCCTGATCGACCGGATTGGCTCAGCCATATCGACCCGGGAACCATCAAGGTCAAATTAGCGGCTTCGTTGATTGGCATCTCCAGCATTCATTTACTCAAGGCCTTCGTCAACATTGCCAATGTGCCAATTGAACACATTCAATGGCAACTCATCATCCATCTGACCTTTTTAGCCTCAGCCATTTTGTTAGCCTGGACGGATAAAATCATGACCAAGGTGAAACCCCATTAGCCTTGGTCAGGCACGGACTGAAATGACAGGCAGGCCTTCTCTGGGGATCGCCAGAGAAGGCAGAGACCATGTGTCCGATACACGCCAGACCCAACCCCAATCCAGTGCCCCCATACCGGGCTGGAAACTCAGGAGTGCTCGGGCCAGGTTAGATTAACACGAGAAAACAGCTCACGGTTCTTAGACAGGAACGATTACCGTTTCTTTTTGCTATGATTTCTTCTACAATTTCTGCTTTATTCGGTCTCCCGGGAAAGTCGAATCCGGTGCCTAACAGCGATTCTTCCCATTCGTTGAACAGAGTGCTTTTCCCATAGATTATCTCATGGAATCTTCCACCCCTCATGAATCGTACAACCTGGATATTCAAACCCCTGCCGGAGATCTGACCGCGTCCGTTTCGGTACCGACCGGATTCATTCCCATTACCGACATTCTCCCCCTCATGCGATCCCTTGGAGAACAAGCTCAGCAGCTGGCCATCGACAACACCACTCAAACGGGTGCCACTATTTCCTGCCAAAAAGGCTGTGCCGCCTGCTGTCGCATGATGATTCCCGTAGCCCCACCGGAGGCCTTTGCACTCCTGTCCGTTGTTGAAGCGCTCCCTTCTCTAAAAAAGGAGCGGTTGCTTGAGCGATTTCAGGCGGCTCAAAAAACCTTACGTGAAGCAGGTCTAGAAGATGGGTTGCAACGATTGGCATTTTCCGAAGATCAAGGCACCGATGAAGAACTGGAACCGCCTAATCGCGCGTACTATGCGCTTCGAATGCCCTGTCCATTTCTGGAAGACGAAATGTGCTCCATCTATGAACAGCGGCCCTCCGCCTGTCGGGAATTGCTGGTCACATCCCCTGCGGAACTTTGTCAGGACTTGATACAAAATCCCGTGAATCTGATCCCCGCCCCGTTTCGAATCGGCACAGTCCTGAGCACACTTTGGGCGGATTGTCACCAGGGCCCGATTCGCCTCATTCCCCTCCCCTTCGCACTGGACTGGGCCAAAGCCCCTAAGAGCCAAACCACCCGAACCTGGGCCGGGCCTGAACTGCTGAGCCGAGCCTTGGATGCCGCGGCACAATATTTACAACGACAATGACCTTAAGAGGCATGGAACACCTGCGGTTTCATGGACGAATTACACGGCCTCCGTGCGTGTCTACCAGGTAGGCATCCAGCGCTGGCAACAGAATGGTAAGGGCTGGTTCAAGCCTCGGATTACCAGCCAGAACTTATTACGACACTCCCTCGAAACGCAGGAAAAAATTTCAAAAAGAGACTCCCAATCGTAACCGGAATTTCCAGGAAATTCGGACAAGATTTCTTTCATTGGACAGGATGTCTCTTCGCATAAGGTTCCTTCGAGAGAATTCATCGACTTATTCCCAAAAAATCCAGAAATTACTCCTGCACAACAGCTCAAAACCTGGCATTACCTTTGCTTTGATATCTCCGAGTAGTAAGCCATGACGGCTTACCTAACCTTCAAAGGAGGTGCTACTGTGAACCAATCAAATCCAAAAGATCCCAAAAAAGGTATGCCAACCGGGAAACCAACTGCAGCCCCTAGCCCTGCTAAACCACAGCAAAATCCGGCCAAAAAGCCATTCGGCAAATAGGTATCCTGACGATCCCCACTACCTGCAACGTCCGACCTTTTACCATTGAGGAAAAGG